>DASUOA010000024.1:0-2021 GCA_036276895.1 Arenimonas sp.
CACCGCCCACCACAACTTGCTGACACCCACCGGTCGCGAAGTGCTGGCGCGGCACCTGTCCGGTGGTCGCATCGCATTCAAGGTCAATCGCGCCGCCGACATCCGCCAGACCCTGGCCTTCGCCAAGCGCCACGGCATCCGCCCGATCATCGTCGGCGGTGCCGAAGCCTGGGTGGTCGCCGACGAGCTGGCGCAGGCCAAGGCCAGTGTGTTCGTTGACCCCCTGGTCAACCTGCCCGGCGACTTCGACCAGCTCGGCGCCCGTCTCGACAATGCCGCGCTGTTGCATTCCAGAGGTGTCGCGGTCGGCTTCTCGCAGGCCAGCGATGCCTCGCACCAGGCCGGCAAGATCCGCCAGCTCGCGGGCAATGCCGTGGCCAATGGCCTGCCCTGGGAAGCGGCGTTGGCCGGCCTCACCTCGGTGCCGGCCGAGGCCTTCGGCGTCGCCGATCGCATCGGCCGCATCGCGGTCGGACAGCTGGCCGACCTGACCTTGTGGAGCGGCGATCCGCTGGAGGTCAATGCGGTGGCCGACCAGATCTGGATGGGCGGCAAGGCGATGCCAATGCGCTCGCGGCAGACCGAACTGCGTGACCGCTACCTGCGCGAGGCTGGCGCATTGCCGCGCGCGTATCCAGCGGCGAACTGACCCCTGCGACGCTGGGCGGCGGTCGATCGCCGCCGCTCAGCGGAACACGATGACGGTGTTGAGCCTCGCTTCCTCGGGCAGCGGCTGGTAACGCCAGCGCCGCACCGTGGCCAACACGGCGCGCTCGAACGTGCCGCGCGGCCGGGCTCGCAGGACACGGACGTTGCTGACGCTGCCATCGCGGGCGATGGTGATTTCGACTTCGACTTCGCCGGTGATGCCGTTGCGCAGCGCGTCGACCGGATAGTCCGGTTGCGGTGTACTCAGCGGCACTGGGATGCGGGCCTTGGCGGCCGCCTCTGCCGCCCGGCGCGCTTCCTCGGCCTTGCGTGCTTCCTCGGCCAACCGAGCTTCTTCGGCCAGCTTGGCCTCCTCAGCCAACCGGGCTTCTTCGGCCAGCCGCGCCTGTTCGGCCTTGCGCGCGGCTTCGGCACGTCGCGCGGCTTCCAGTTTGCGCGCCGCCTCGGCTTCGGCATCGCTCGGTGGTGCAGCGACGGCGGCAGGCGTTGCCGGTTTGGTCGCCGCGGGCTGGCCCAGGGCCTTGCGCGCTTCTTCCAAGCGCTTGGCCTCTTCGCGCTTGCGTGTTTCTGCCGCTTTGCGTGCCTCGTCCAGCAATCGCGTCTCTTCGGCCTGCAAGGCCTCTCGGCGCTTGCGGGCTTCGTCTTCCAGCCGCTGCTGCTCGGCGGCGACCCGCGCTTGTTCCGCCTTGCGCGCGGCCTCGACCTGGCGCGTTTGCTCCTGCTGGCGCAACTGTTCGGCCAGGCGCGCCTGCTCGCGGATGTAGACCTGCGACTGCAAGGCGAAGAAAGCCACGTCGGCCTTGTCGGAGACCACGGTGGCGGTCTGCCGCAACTCGATGCTGGCATCGCTGCTGCTGGTGCAGCCGAGCGTGTAATCGCCAGCCGGCAGCTCCAGGCGCAGGCCGGCGCCGGGCTTGAGCACGCCCTTGTCCTCGCCATCGACCAGCAGCCGGCATTCGGCGTCGGTGTCGATCAGCAGGCGTCCGGGTGGGCCGAGTGGCACCGGCTCGGGCTCGGGCGCGACCGGCTCCGGTGCAGGCGTCGGCTCCGGCGGCGGCTCGCTGCCACCACCGAACAACAGGGCCGCCAAGACCAGCATGCCAAGCACGCTACCGCCACCGATCAACCACGGTCGCCGCGACGCCGCCGGCGTGGTCGCTACCGCGGCGGGATCACGGAACTCCAGTTTGTCGAACGACGGCGGCTTGGGCACCTTCTCGAGCCTGCGCGCCGAAATCGCCGCCTGCACCGGCGCGGAGATCCGTGTCTTGGCTTCGCTATCCGCCGCCTGCCCGACGGCAGGCTCCTGGCCTTGTCCGCCTCCAGCATCCCTCGCGGAATCGCCGCTGGGT
>DASUOA010000025.1:0-2861 GCA_036276895.1 Arenimonas sp.
GCATCGCCCGCATGTGATCTCGATACGCGCGGCCGGGCCAGGCCCGGCCGCGCGCCCTACGCCTTAAGGAACCGCAATCCGAATGAGCACGATCAAGGGCCTCAACCTGGTGCCGATGGTGGTCGAGCAGACACCGCGCGGTGAGCGTGCGTTCGACATCTATTCGCGCCTGCTCAAGGAGCGCGTGATCTTCCTGGTCGGGCCGATCGACGACCACGTCGCCAACCTGGTGGTGGCGCAGCTGCTGTTCCTCGAGGCGGAGAATCCCGAGAAGGACATCAGCCTGTACATCAATTCGCCGGGCGGCATCGTCACGGCCGGCATGGCGATCTACGACACCATGCAGTTCATCCGTCCGGACGTCAGCACCATCTGCGTTGGCCAGGCGGCCAGCATGGGTTCGCTGTTGCTCGCCGCCGGCGCCAAGGGCAAGCGTTACTCGCTGCCGAGTTCGCGGGTGATGATCCACCAGCCGCTGGGTGGCTTCCAGGGCCAGGCCAGCGACATCGAGATCCACACCCGCGAGATTCTCTCCCTGCGCGACAAGCTCAACCACATCCTCGCCAAGCACACCGGCCAGGCGGTCGAGACCATCGCCAAGGATACCGACCGCGACAACTTCATGGGTGCCGAAGACGCCCGTGCCTACGGCTTGGTCGATGCGGTACTCGACCGCCGCCCGGACGACTCCATCCAGGCCGCCTGATTCCGTTTCACGGCCCTTTCACGCCAGTCGTTCCGGCCCTTCCGGGCCGGGATTGGCGCGTCGGCGGCCTGTGCTATCCTCGATTCCGATCCACCCAGCCGGATTACCCAGCATGACCGAAGACCGTCAGGGCCGTTCCGGCGACAGCAGCAAGATCCTCTACTGCTCCTTCTGCGGAAAGAGCCAGCATGAGGTGCGCAAGCTGATCGCGGGCCCGAGCGTGTTCATCTGCGATGAATGCGTCGAACTCTGCAACGACATCATCCGCGAAGAGCTCGAAGAAAAGGCGCATGCGGCACGCAGCCACCTGCCCAAGCCGCGCGAGATCCTCGAAGTCCTCGACCAATACGTGATTGGCCAGTCGCGCGCCAAGAAGACGCTGTCGGTGGCGGTGTACAACCACTACAAGCGCATCGAGTCGCGGCTCAAGAACGACGAGATCGAACTGGCCAAGTCCAACATCCTGCTGATCGGTCCGACCGGCTCGGGCAAGACCCTGCTGGCCGAGACGCTGGCGCGCCTGCTCAACGTGCCGTTCACCATCGCCGATGCAACGACGCTGACCGAAGCCGGCTACGTCGGCGAGGACGTCGAGAACATCATCCAGAAGCTGCTGCAGAAGTGCGACTACGACGTCGAGAAGGCGCAGTCGGGCATCGTCTACATCGACGAGATCGACAAGATTTCGCGCAAGTCGGAGAACCCGTCGATCACGCGCGATGTCTCCGGTGAAGGCGTGCAGCAGGCGCTGCTCAAGCTGATCGAAGGCACCGTCGCCAGCGTGCCGCCGCAGGGCGGGCGCAAGCATCCGCAGCAGGAGTTTCTGCAGGTCGACACCAAGAACATCCTGTTTATCGTCGGCGGCGCCTTTGCCGGCCTCGACAAGATCATCCAGGCGCGCAGCACCGAGGCCGGCGGTATCGGCTTCGGCGCCAAGGTCAAGAGCTCCGAGCGCAAGGCCGAGGTCGGCAAGCTGTTGGCTGATGTCGAACCGGAAGACCTGATCAAGTACGGTCTGATCCCGGAGTTTGTCGGCCGCCTGCCGGTGGTCGCCACGCTCGAGGAGCTCGACGAGGCGGCGCTGGTGAAGATCCTCACCGAGCCCAAGAACGCCATCAACAAGCAGTTCAAGAAGCTGTTCGAGATGGAAGGCGTCGAGCTGGAGATCCGCCCCGACGCACTGTCGGCGGTCGCCAAGAAGGCGCTCAAGCGCAAGACCGGCGCGCGCGGCCTGCGCACCATCATTGAGTCGGTGCTGCTCGACATCATGTTCGACCTGCCTTCGCTGGAGAACGTGAGCAAGGTCGTTGTCGACGAATCGGTGATCAACAACCAGTCCGAACCTTTCCTGATCTACTCCAATGCGCCGGCGGCGGCGTCGCCACCGCGGGCAGCGGCGGGCGAGTAGGGTCGCCTGTGCGGCGCTGCAAGTGATTGAAAAAGGGCCGGTTTATCCGGCCCTTTTGACGTTCAGGGAAAAGTGCTTGCAAGCCGGGGGCGGGGGCCCCATAACCTGTGCCTAGCAGGGCCTGATGCCCTCGAGGAGCCCCCATGGAAGCCAAGACTCCCATCCGCCACGACCTCCCGGTGCTGCCGCTACGCGATGTGGTGGTGTACCCGCATATGGTCATTCCGCTTTTTGTCGGCCGCGAGCGCTCGATCAAGGCGCTGGATATCGCAATGGCCGCCGATAAGCAGATCCTGCTGATCGCGCAGACCAGTCCGGAAACCGACGACCCCGGTGCCGACGATCTCTACCGCATGGGCACGCTGGCGCAGGTGCTGCAATTGCTCAAGCTGCCAGATGGCACCATCAAGGTGCTGGTCGAAGGTGTATCGCGCGTCAGCGTTGATGGCTTCGGCGAGCGCGAGGGTGCACTGACCGCGACCGGCGAGGAGGTGGAATCGCAATCCGGCATGCCCGAGCGCGAGCTCGACGTCACTGCGCGTTCGCTGATGAGCCTGTTCGAGCAGTACGTCAAGACCAATCGCAAGCTGCCGCCGGAGCTGCTGACAACGCTGTCGGGCATCGATGACCCAAGTCGCCTCGCCGACACCATTGCCGCTCATCTGGGCACTCGTCTCGCGGACAAGCAGCGGCTGCTGGAAACGCTGGAAGTCGGCGAGCGCCTGGAAATTCTGATCGGTCTGGTCG
>DASUOA010000026.1:0-11871 GCA_036276895.1 Arenimonas sp.
GGAGTCCGCACACCCATGGCCGCTGTCGTCCCGCTCGATTCCCTGTTGCAGCAACGCCGGATCTGGCGCGGACAGGCGTGGCCGGAGGTAGCCGCGGCGGCGCAGCCGACCGGCTGGGCGACGCTGGATGCGGCGCTGCCCGGCGGTGGCTGGCCGGAAGCGGCATTGGTCGAATTGTTGTTGCCGGCCGATGGCATCGGCGAACTGCGGCTGCTGCTGCCGACGCTGGCGCGGCTGAGCCGGGCCGGCAAGGCGCTGCTGTGGGTTGATCCACCGTATCGGCCGTATGCGCCGGCGCTGGCGGCGGCGGGCGTCGACCTGCGCCAGCTGTGGTGTGTCGATGGCGCTGGCCGCGAGGCGCCGTGGGCGATCGAGCAGGGCCTGCGCAGCCGCGCCTGCGGTGCCGTGCTGGGCTGGGCGACGCAGGCTGATGACCGCCTGCTGCGGCGCTGGCAGCTGGCGGCCGAGGCCGGGCAGGCGCTGGCTTTCCTGTTCCGCCCGCTGCGCGCGGCGCAGTCGCCGTCGCCGGCAGCCCTGCGTCTGCAGTGCGGGCGTGACGAGGTGCGTGTACTCAAGTGTCGTGGCGGCCTGGCGCCGGCGCGGCCCGTCCACCTGTGCGCCTGAGCGTCGGCCATGGACGCGCTGTGGGCGGCGATCCGGCTGCCGCAATTGGCCCTCGATGCGATCACGCGTCGCGATGCCGCGCCCGACACGCCGCTGGCGTTGTTGCAGGGGCCGCCGCAACGACGCGGCGTGCATTCGGCCAATGCCGCGGCACAGGCGCAGGGCGTGCGCCCGGGGCAAGCGCTGGCGGTGGCGCAGGCGCTGTGCCCGGGGCTGCGCACCCGGCCGTATCCCGAGCAGGACGCAGCAGCGCTGCGACAGCTGCTGGCAGCCTGGGCCTACCGTTACAGCAGCCGCGTCTGCAGTGAAGACGACACGCTGTGGCTGGAAGCCGGTGCCAGCTTCGGCCTGTTCGGGCCGTGGCCGCGTTTCGAGCGCCTGCTGCGCGATGACCTGATCGGCCTCGGCCTGCAGCATCGCATCGCACTGGCCCCCACACCGCTGGGCGCCGCGTGGCTGGCGCAGGCCGAGGATGGGATGGCGGTGCTCGATCGCGGGCAGCTGCGCAATGCCCTGCAGCGCTTGCCGCTGAGTACCTCGGATCTTCCCGAAGACAGCGTAGCGGCGCTGGCCGCGGTCGGCGTGCGCAAGCTGCGGCAGTTGCTGGGCTTGCCGCGTGCCGGATTAGCGCGTCGCTTCGGCCGCGCGTTGCCGGAGTGGCTGGATCGATTGCTGGGTGATGCGCCTGATCCCCGTCCGACGTATCGCCCGCCGGAGCATTTCATCGCCCGCTTCGAGTTCGATTTCGAGATCACCCTGAGCACCTCGCTGCTGTTCCCGCTCAAGCGCCTGCTCGGTGATCTCGCGGTGTTCCTCGCCAGCCGCGATGGCGGCGTGTCGCGTTTCCAGCTGCGGCTGGAACACGAAGGGCGAGCCGCGAGTAACTGGACCGTCGGTCTGGCAACGCCTGAGCGCGACGCATCGCGCTTGTTCGATCTGGCGCGGCTGCGACTGGAACGCGAAACAGTGCCGGCGCCGGTGGTCGCACTCGCGATCATCGCTGACGATCTGCCGCCTTTCGTGCCACTGGCCAGTGATCTGTTCGATGCGCGACCGGCGGCACAGCTGGATTGGGCGGCCTTGCAGGCGCGCTTGCGCGCGCGACTTGGCGATGGCTGCCTGCGACAGCTGCAGCCGGTGGCCGATCCGCGTCCGGAGTTCGCGCAGCGCAGCGTGCCGCAGCTGCAGGGCGCGCTGCCGGAGTTGCCACCGCTGCCGCGCCCGGCCTGGCTGTTGCCACGGCCATTGCCTTGGCCGCAGACAGCGCCGCATCTGCTCGCCGGCCCCGAGCGTATCGAAGGCGGCTGGTGGGACTGGGAAGGTGGTGATCGCCGTCGCGACTACTACATCGCCGATGCCGGCGATGGCCGCCGCGCTTGGCTGTTCTGTCCGCCCGGGCAGGTCGGGCCGTTCATGCTGCACGGTTGGTTCGCATGAGCGAGTGGCCGGCCTATGCCGAGCTGCATTGCCTCTCGGCCTTTTCTTTTGGCCGTGGCGCATCGAGTGCGAAGGAACTGTTCGATCGCGCGAAAGCACAGGGCTATACGGCACTCGCCATCACCGACGAATGCTCGCTGGCCGGCATCGTGCGTGCGTTGGAAGCCTCACGGGAGAGCAGCATTCCGTTGATCGTCGGCAGCGAACTGCGTTTCGACGATGGCCTGGCCTGCGTGCTGCTGGTCGAAGATCAAACCGGTTACACGCGGCTATGCCAGCTGATCACGCAGGCACGGCGACGCAGCCGCAAGGGCTGCTACCGGGTGCTGCGCGAGGATTTCGACGACGGCCTGACGGGCCTGCTATGTCTGTGGCTGCCGGGTGCCGGGCCGCGTGTCGCTGATGGCGAGTGGTTGCATGCGCGATTTCCCGGTCGTCTGTGGCTAGCGGTTGAGCTGCATCGCGGCCCCGACGATGCGGCGCGGCTGCGGCAGTTGCTGGCCTTGGCGCAGTCGCTCGATATCCCCGTGGTTGCCAGTGGTGATGTGCATATGCATGAGCGCAGCCGGCGACGTTTGCAGGATGCGCTGACTGCCATCCGCGTGCGCCGGCCGCTCAGCGAGGCCGGTGCTTTTCTGTATCCGAACGGAGAACGGCATCTGCGCACACGCCGCGCACTGTCCGCGATCTATCCACGCGCGTTGCTGGAAGAAAGTGCGCGTATCGCAGCGCGCTGCCGCTTCGATCTCGGCAAGCTCGAATATCGCTATCCGCGCGAGCTAGTGCCGGAGGGCTACACGCCGGCCAGCTGGTTGCGCCAGCTCACCGAAACCGGCGCCCGTTGGCGTTGGCCGCAGGGCGAGCCGGCGGCGGTACGCGCGCAGCTCGAACACGAGCTGGCCTTGATCGCCGACCTCAACTACGAGGCCTATTTCCTCACCGTGCACGACATCGTCCGCTTCGCGCGCAGTCGCGGCATCCTCTGCCAGGGCCGCGGCTCGGCGGCGAATTCGGCGGTGTGCTTTGCGCTCGGCGTCACCGAGGTCGACCCGGCGCGGATCAACCTGCTGTTCGAGCGCTTCCTCTCGCGCGAGCGCGACGAGCCGCCGGATATCGATATCGACTTCGAGCACGAGCGCCGCGAGGAGGTGCTGCAATACCTCTACGACAAGTACGGTCGCGAGCGCGCGGCGCTCACCGCGGTGGTGATCCGCTACCGCTCGCGCAGCGCCGCCCGCGATCTGGCGCGTGCCTTCGGTTTCGGTGAGGACCAGGTGGCGCAGCTGGCACGGGTCTTCGCCTGGGGGCAGGGCAGTGCGGAGCTCGATACGCGCCTGCGCGAGCGCGGCTTCGACCCGCACTCGACGGTGATGCGCTGCTTCCTCGACCTGCTGGCGCAGTTGCACAAGTTGCCGCGGCATCTGTCGCAGCATGTCGGTGGTTTCGTGATCTCCGATGCGCCGCTGCACGAGCTGGTGCCGGTGGAGAACGCCGCGATGCTGGATCGCACCATCATCCAGTGGGACAAGGACGATCTCGACGTGCTCGGCCTGCTGAAAGTCGATTGCCTCGCGCTTGGCATGCTCACCGCGGTGCGCAAATGTTTCGACCTGCTGCGTGCGCAGCGTGGGCTCGACCTGTCACCGGCGACGGTGCCGGCTGAAGATCCGACGACCTATGCGATGGTCTCGCGCGGCGAAACCGTCGGCGTGTTCCAGATCGAGTCGCGGGCGCAGATGGCGATGCTGCCGCGATTGCGGCCGCAGTGCTTCTACGACCTGGTGATCCAGGTCGCGATCGTTCGCCCGGGGCCGATCCAGGGCGACATGGTGCATCCCTTCCTGCGCCGGCGGCAGGGGTTGGAGCGCGTTGAGTATCCATCGCCGGAGCTGCAGCAGGTGTTGCAACGCACGCTCGGCGTGCCGCTGTTCCAGGAGCAGGTAATGCAGATCGCTATCGTCGCCGCCGGCTACAGTCCGGGCGAGGCCGATGCACTGCGCCGCGCCATGGCGGCATGGAAGCGGCACGGCACGATGGAGCATCACCGCCAGCGCCTGTTGCGCGGCATGGCCGAGCGCGGCTATCCAGCGGATTTTGCCGAGCGCGTCTACGCGCAGATCGAGGGCTTCTCCAGCTACGGCTTTCCCGAATCGCATGCGGCCAGTTTCGCGCTGCTGGCCTATGTCAGTGCCTGGTTGAAATGCCACGAGCCGGCCGCCTTCGTCTGTGCGCTGATGAATGCGCAACCGCTCGGCTTCTACAGCAACAGCCAGCTGCTGCAGGACCTGCGTCGGCGCGGCATCGCCCTGCGCCCGGTCGATGTGCGTTACAGCGACTGGGACAACACACTGGAGCCGTGGCCGGACAACCCGCAGGCGCAGCCGGCACTGCGACTCGGTCTGCGCGAGATCGCCGGCCTCGCGCACGAAGCCGGCGCGGCCATCGTTGCCGCGCGCGCGAAGCAGCGCTTCATCGATGTCGAGGACCTGTGCCGACGCGCCGACCTCGATGCGCGCAGTCGCGATCTATTGGCCGAGGCCGGTGCCTTGCGTGGCCTTGCCGGGCATCGCCATCGCGCGCGCTGGGCGGTCGCTGGGGTCGAGCGGCAATTGCCCTTGTTCGGCTCGGCACCGGAGTCCGCGGTCAGCCTGCCGCTGCCGAGCGCGCAGGAAGACCTCGCCGCCGACTACGCCCGCCTCGGCCTGACGCTCGGTCCGCATCCACTGGCATTGCTGCGCTCCGTGCTACGCCAGCGTCGCTACAGCGCTTCGCGCGAGCTTGAACGGCTGACGCACGGCACGCCAGCGCGTCTGGTCGGCCTCGTCAGCATGCGCCAGCGGCCGCAGACCGCCAGCGGCGTCACCTTCGTGACGCTGGAGGACGAGCACGGCTGGGTCAACGTGGTGGTCTGGCGCGATCTGGGTGAGCGGCAGCGACGCGAGCTGGTCGAGGCCCGTCTGCTCGGCGTCGCCGGCCGGCTGGAATGCGCCGATGGCGTGCGCCATCTGATCGCGCAGCGCCTGTTCGACGAGACTGCGTTGATCGACGGTATCGACAGCCGCTCGCGCGATTACCGTTAGTCTCTAAATGGGGACGGAGGCAATTAAGCGGCCACGAAGAGATGGCAAGGCCCGCTGTGAACCGCCCCAGACCTGCTCGCTTTGAGTCTGCTTCTGTGATCGCCGCAGCAATCGGAGCGGGAGTTGTCACTCGCCGCTCCGGCTGAGGGGTACAGATTGCTTTGCTGTGATCGGATTTGGCGATAACCTGCTGCCGCAGGGTGCGGTAGGAGAATCGCCTGGCGCTCAGGGGTTTAATTACCTCCGTCCCCATTTATTCCGGGCGTGGCCGCCGAGGCGCACGAAAGCCAGAAGTTGCAAAAGCTGTGCCGTTACATCACGCGCCCGGCGATCAGTGAGCGGCGCCTATCGATCTCGCCGCTGGGCCGGGTGCGCTACGCGCTCAAGACGCCGTGGCGCAACGGCGCCATGCATGTGGAGCTCGAGCCGGCGGACTTCATCGCCAAGCTGGCGGCGCTGGTGCTACCGCCGCGCGCACACCTGACCCGCTTCCACGGCATTCTTGCCCCGAACGCGAAGCTGCGCGCGCAACTCACGCCGAGCGCTCGTGGCAAGGACGCGGCGAGCGACCATACCGCCCATCCGGATGAGCGAACGCACGACGAGAAGCGCCGCGCGATGAGCTGGGCGCAACGCTTCAAGCGCGTCTTTGGCATCGACGTGGAAACCTGCGTCCACTGCGGCGGCCAGGTGAAGCTCATCGCCAGCGTTGAAGAACCGCAAGGCATCCGCGCCATCCTCGACCACTTCGAGAAACACGGCGTGCTGGAGGAAGTACACTACCGCCCCCGGCCACGCGGGCCACCGGTCGCGGCCGCGTAATCGCCAGCTGGCCTAATGCGGCGACCAACAGCAGGGCTGGGCTCTGCCCGCTGCCGGGAGCAGGTGAGAAAGGGCCACGCATTGCGCCGCTACGCGGCCCCGCAAAGCCGATATCCGATGCGCGGGCGGCGGAATCTGCACCCACGCAGCGCCCAGACTGGCGCTTCGCCGCTCCGAAGGTGAGCGTGATGAATGTTGGACGACAACCCAGAGTCGAGTCCGACCCCAGTATCGCCACCTTCGGTCGGCAGGAACGCATCTGGCGTGTCGGTCGGCGATGCTGCTCGAAATCGGCGGCTTGATCCGCGACCAGCGCCAAAGTCTGCTGCTTCAGTGGTCTGCGCCGGACAAGGCTCGTGTCCGGCCATTTTCGCTGCTTACGCTGACTTTTTCTGCGTTGCTTTAAACCGTTGGCTGTACAGCAGCATCCGATGTAGTGACCGCCTTCAGGCGGCCTAGGCAGCTACGAACTGGAGATCTGGTCGAATGGAAAATGTCATTGCATCAAACAAACGCCGCAGGCGCGGTCTGGAAATAGCTGCCCTACTGGTGGCAACAGCTCTGTGCAGCGGTGCATCCGCATTGCCGAACAAAACGCAGTCAGACCCCGTGTCGGCACTTGTCGACGTGCCCATTCGCACCGACTTCGGGCTGCCGTTGGTTGAGCTGGAGATTCGGGGTGCAAAGGGCTCGGAACGCGGCCTGTTCATCCTCGACACCGGTTTTGGAGTGAACATCATCGATGCCGCTTGGGCGGCCAAACTTGGCGTTTCGATTGACAATCCTCAGAAGGTGCTGCAGCCGGGCGGCGAAGTGGAAATGGGGGCGGTGCCTGAACTCAAGGTTCGCATCGGCGAGATGGAGGTTTCCGGGCAAAGCGCTCACTCGGCACCCTTGGCTCAGTTGCGCAGTATTGTCGGCCTGCCGGTTCGAGGATTGATCGGGCACGATTTGCTCGATGACTATGTGGTTCGCATCCAGTACCAGTCGAATCGACTGCAGCTGTTCCCGATAGATGCCGATTTTTCGAGTTTGGAACCGGATGCTGGCTGGGGAGAAGTTCCAGTAGAGATTCGGGATGGCGAGGTGTTGGCGGGCTTTTCCATCCGTCAGGCCGACGAAGTCGAACATGCCGGACAGATCAAGGTGGACACCGGAAGTATTACCGGGCTTGGTTTCGCGCTCAATTTCTACGAGGACGCTCAACTGCAGCGAACTGCCCCCGACTACCGAACAACTGGAGGCATCGGCGCAGGCGGAGAGACTGAGGGGCGACTGTTCCGAGTCGATGCGCTGCGATTCGCCGGACGCAACTACGAAGATGTCCCCGCAGGCGTCACCATGGCGGCGGCAGGGACCGAGCGTCGCGACAACGCGGGCACTCTCGGCGCCCCGATTCTGGCTCGCCAGGATCTGGTGCTCGATTACGCGAAGGGACGCATCCTGTTCGGGCCCGAGTACGCGCCGAACAGTCCGATTGCCGACGACATGAGCGGGTTGTGGCTGGTGACCAATGCCACAGACTTCAGCGTGATCCGCGTCCATCAGGTGCTTGACGGAAGCCCTGCTCAGGACTCAGGAGTCAAGGCGGGCGATCGTGTCCTGAGCATTGATGGTGTGGAAGCTTCGCAGCGCAGCCTGAGTCAGTGGCGTCAGCGTTTGCAAGGTCCTGTGGGCGAATCGGTCCGGGTCAGGTACGAGCGAGGTGGCAAAGCCCGCGACACTGAGTTCAAGTTGAAGTCGCTCTACAAAAAAGCAAAAAAGAAGCAAAAAAGGGGGCGGAGGTAATTAAGCCGCCCCGCTGAAATGACAAGGCCCGCATTCGCGGACCTTGCTCGTCTTGGGCCTGTGTCCGGGATCCCGGCCGTATGCGCTGCGGAGGTTGTCACCCATCGTTTCGGGCGAGGTGAGCGGCGGCTTGTTTCGCGGGCCGGCCCGGTGGTCTGCAATGCACCGGGCGATTCAACGCCTTGGCCACCATCGCCTGGAATCGCGGATTGCCGAGCGCGCGCTCCTGCTCGACGTGGCGGCGAATGCGGGCGAGGTCGTCTTCGTGGATCGGACCATACAGCCAGTCGCGATAGGCGCTGGCTCGCTCGATTGCGGTGGCGCCGAGACTGAGGTAGCCCGCGTGGGGCGTGACCAGCGGATCGCGCGCGAGGCCCAAGTGCGTGCCGACAGCAACAGGTGTACGTGGTTGTCCATCAGCACGAATGCGTGCACCGAGACCGCGGCGGCGGTGCAGGCCTGACGCAGCAGGCGGCGATAATGGTGACGATCATCGTCATCGACAAAGATCGCCGCCCGATTGACGCCGCGCTGGGTGACGTGAACCGGGATGCCGGGCAATTCGAGGCGGGGCTGGCGGGGCATGGTGCAGTCCGTAGGGAGCCGCTGCCAGCTTGCTTTCCGGTGCTCGGGTTTCGCGTCAGCCTACTGCCGCGAGGTGGGTAGGATTTCCGCCTGGTGATCGGGGCTTAATTACCTCCGTCCCCATTTAAAACCCTTCTGCCCCCCAATCATCAGAACAGCAGCGACGCCATCCTGCGCCGGTAACGACCGACCAGATCTTCGTCTTCGACCACCTTGAAGGCATCGAGCAGCGCTTTGCGCGGCAGGCCATCGTTCCAGCTGCGGTCGCGCTGCAGCAGTTCGATGAACTGCGCCAGCCCGGCCTCGCTGTCGCCTTCGACGATCAGGCGGACGCTGAGCAGATGCCGTGCGCGGTGGTCGTCGGCATTGGCTGCGATCGCCGATTGCAGGGCGGCCAGCGGCGGTGCATCGGCCAGCAGCGCCGCAAAGCCGAGCCGGGCGCGGGCGCGCAGGGCGCGCTCGTCCTGCGCGAGGTTGGCGGGCAGGGCGTCGAGCAGGGCTTCGGCGCCGGCGGCATCACCGATGCGCAGCAGTGCCAGCGCCAGTTCCAGGCGATGCTCGGCCTGCTCCGGTTCGGCTTCGACCAGCGCGCGCAGGCGCTGCACCTCGGCCTGCGGGTCGATTGCCGGCGCCTCTTCGGGCTCGGCCTCAACCACAGCCTTGGGCGTGATGCCGTGATGCTCGAGGAACTGTCGCAGCTGTCCTTCCGGCAGCGCACCGGGGAAGCCGTCGACGATCTGCCCGTCCTTGACCAGCATCACCGTCGGTACCGAGCGGATCTGGAAGTAGCCGGCCAGCTGCTGCTCCTTGTCGACGTCGACCTTGGCCAGCAGGAAGCCGCCGTTGTATTCGGCCGCGAGCTTCTCGAGGATCGGCCCGAGCGTCTTGCACGGCCCGCACCAGGTGGCCCAGAAGTCGACCAGCACCGGCGTTTCCTTCGACTTCAGGATCACGGTCTGCTCGAACTCGGGCAGGCTGGCGTCGAAGACGTGGGGGGGGGCGAGTTCGCTCATGTCGGTCGTTGAGTTGGGTGCGGCCAATGTATGGCGACAATGGTTCGTATATGCAAGGGCGCGAGCCGGATTCGTGCCAGGTGCAGTGAGGCTGCCCGAGCGCGTCGTGCAATCGTATCCGGACATGACATGTCCGGGCTCGAATAAACTGTTTGTGATGACTGTGCTGCACGCTCCCTTGACACTGGTGTTGCTGTTTGGAATGGCAGAGTCCGCCATGCTGGGCGTGGCGCTGCTCGGTCGAAGGCCGCCGTCAGCCGCTGCTGGTTGGCTCGGGGCCTTGCTCCTGGTCGTGGCGTTGGCGCTTGCTGTGCCGGTGATGCACGCGCTCGGACTCTGGCCGCGCTGGCCACGAAGCGTGATCACGCTCAGTGGGCTGCCGCTTCTGTTTGGCCCCTTGCTGCTGGCGCACGTCGCGCACCAGGTCGGCCAGGTGCGCTGGCTGAGAGGCGGCTGGCTGGGGCTTCATGCGGTGCTTCCCGGGCTGTTTGCGCTGTTGGCACTCTGGCTCGCACTTCAAGACGGCAGCGAGCTGGTGCGCCTGCTTTCCGACGAGACCCGGTCACAACAGCCCGGTCTGATTCCGGTGCTAAAACACCTGTCCTTCTTGGGCTACAGCACGGCTTCCTTGATGTTGATGCGCGGCTACGAGGGGCGCTTGCGCCAGCATCTGGCCGAAATACAACCCTACAGCCTGACCTGGCTGAGGGCGTTGGTGTGGTCGGCACTCTCGGTGGCGATGGCATTGTTGACCACGCGATGGTGGCCGATGTCGCCGGAGCAGATTGACCTGGCCCTGAGTGTCGTTGTCTCCGCTCTGGTCCTGATTGCAGGCTTCCATGGTCTGCGCCAGCCGCGCCTCTTTGACCCGTTACCCGCGCTGGGGGCTGAGCAGGCGCTGGCTTCGGAGGCGGCTCCGGCCGCCATGCTTGAACCCGTGCCCGCTCCGATCACCTCCAGTATCGGCCCGGAGGACGATCGGAGGTCCTCCAAGCCGCCATTGGATCCGGTGGAACTGAAGCGGTGGCTTCCGCGTCTTCGGGCGCTTTCTGGCGATGAGACGCTGTTGTTTGATCATTCGCTGGACTTGAATCGCTTGGCAAAGGCGATGGGGCTCACGCCCAACCAGCTTTCCTTCGCTCTCAATGCCGGATTGGGGCGATCCTTCTATGAGTTCGTCAACGGCCTTCGGGTTGCCGCGGTGCAGAAGCGCTTGGCCGACCCGGAGCAGAAGGGCGTGCCGATTCTCGACCTGGCCTTGGGCTGCGGGTTCAGCAACAAGTCCACTTTCAACAAGTGTTTCAAGGAAGTGACCGGACAGACGCCGAGCGCTTGGCGCCGTGCGGCAGGTCCGACAGGCTCCGCCGGACGCGGTACGGGGTAAAGGCGGGCGCAATCGGACGATTGGCGGCGCAGCCTTGCTCACGATGTAGCTCCCGTCCGACTGGAGTCCGTGACCATGAGCCCGCCCAATATTCCTCCCGTGTCTGAGGTTGCCCTTCGAGAGCGGATCCTGACGATTCTGGAGATCGTCGCCGTCTACGCCGGCGGCGCGGTGCTGGGCGTGCTGCTGGCGAAGCTGGCAGGCGTCGAGCTGCGCAATCCCATGCTGGCGATCGCCGAGAACCCTGAACAGAACCTGCTTCCCATCGCCGGCGATCTCGCGGTGCTTCTGCTTTGGCAGTACTTCGGCTGGCTGCTGTGCGCCTCCGCCTTGCGTGGTGTCCGCGGTCGGCTTGAAGCCGTTCGTGGCGACGGAGCGCGCGTCGCGCCCGGCCGGCTGCTATTCCTGGGGCTGGTTGTCGCTTGTCTGGTTACGCTGCCCCAACATTCGATCGGCTTGGCCCAGCACTACCTCGGACTTGGAGAGATGGCCCCGTGGCGGGCCGCGCTGTTGGCGTCACAGTGGGATATGGACTTCTGGGTGCTGATGGCGGTGGGCAGTTTTGGCCTGATACCGCTGATCGAGGAGGCGTTCTACCGAGGCTGGATGCTGTCCCGACTGCGACACGCGTTGCACCCGGGCTTGGCGGTGCTGTTCACCGCTGGCTTGTTCGCGCTGTCGCATAGCCAGTACTTGCGCTGGGATGCCCTCAATCTTCTGACCTTGGCATCGATCATCTTTGGCGGTGGCGTCTACGCGTTGGTGACGATTCATGCGCGCTCGCTGTGGCCGGCGATTCTTGCCCATGCGGTCATCAACGTGCCGCTGACGCCGACATTGGAATGGCTTCAGCTCGCGGTGATGGCAGTTTTCCTGTGGTTGACCTGGCCGGTCTGGGCTGATTTTCGCGCGGCGGCCGCGAAAGCCTTTGCGGGCTTGAGCTGGCGCAAGGTGCTGGCCGCGCTGCTGGGGGGCGGTGCATTGGCGCTGGCCCTGTCACAATTCCAGGAGTTGATGGCCCTGGTCGGCCTGACCTTGTGGTTGGGTCTGCTCGCGTACTATGCGCATCGCCGTTGGCGGAAAGGTTCCCGGGTCCCAGTCGGGCAGCGCTGAACGTACGCGGGAGCCATCGGAGCCG
>DASUOA010000027.1:0-9033 GCA_036276895.1 Arenimonas sp.
GAGCTCCACCACCGACAGCGCGCGCGCGCGCACGACCTCGTCGGGCGTGCCGACCGCGAGCAGCTGCCCGCGGAAGATGAACGCCAGGCGATGGCAGCGCTCGGCCTCGTCCATGTAGTGCGTCGACACCAGCAGGGTGACGCCGGCATCGGCCAGCGCAAACAGTTGCGCCCAGAAGCCGCGACGCGATTCCGGATCGACCGCGCTGGTGGGCTCGTCGAGCAGCAGCAGGTCGGGGCGATGCAGGACGCAGCCGGCGAGCGCGAGTCGCTGCTTCTGGCCGCCGGACATTGTTCCAGCGAGCTGTCGGCGCAGGTCGAGCAGGTCGTAGGTCGCGAGCAGTTCGTCGATGCGCTGGCGTGCCGCGTGCCGGCGCAGGCCATGCACCGCGGCGAGGAACTCGAGGTTCTCCTGCACGCTGAGGTCTTCGTACAGCGAGAATTTCTGCGTCATATAGCCGATGCGCCGCTTCAGCGCTTCGGCCTGTTCAGGGATGCGCAGCCCGAGCACCTCGATATCGCCGCTGCTCGGCGTCAGCAGGCCGCAGAGCATGCGCAGACTGGTCGACTTGCCCGAGCCATTGGGGCCGAGAAAGCCGTAGACGCAGCCGCGTGGCACGTCGAGATCAAGGTGATCGACCGCGGTGAGTTGGCCGAAGCGGCGGGTCAGGCCGCGGGCGCGGATGACCGGTTCGCTCAAGGCAGCGGCTCCGCGCGCAGCGGCAAGCCGGACGGCAGCGCGGCCGCAGCGTCGCCTTGGAGTTCGAGTTCGGCGCGATAGACCAGACGGCTGGCGTCGTCGCCGGCGAGCGCGTAGTAGGGCGTGAATGCCGGTTCGCTGGCGATGCTGCGCAAGGTCGCTTCCAGTGGCTGCGCATGGCCTTCGACATGCACACGGAAGCGTGCGCCGGGCGCGAGTTGCGCGCGCTGCGCCGCCGGGACGAAGACGCGGGCATAGGGATGTTCGCCGACCAGCAGGCTGGCGATGGCAGCGCCCTGCGCTGGCCGGTCGCCGGCTTCGAAGGGCAGCGCATCGATGCGGCCGGCGATCGGCGCGCGCAGTTGCAGGCGTGAGCGGTTGAGTTCGGCTTCGGCGACGCCCGCCTGGGCTGCCGCCAGCGCGGCCTCGGCCTGCGCGATCTGCTCCGGGCGAACGCCGGCCAGCAGTTCGTCGAGGCGAGCGCGGCTGGCGCTGGCGTCGGCACGTGCGCGTTGCAGCACGGCGCGGCTGCGGTCGAGTTCGGACTCGGCGACGAGTTGCCGCGCGCGCAATTGCTCGACACGCGCGAAGGCGCGCGCCGCCTCGTCGACGCCGGCGCTGGCGCGCGCGAGATCAGCGCGGGCCGCCCGCAGGGTTTCGCCACGGGCACCGTTCAGCGCTTCGGCCAGACGTTGCTCGGCGATCTGCAGTTCGGCACGCGCTCGCGCCAGCCGCGCGTCGGCGCGGGTGGGGTCGAGTTCGGCTAGCAGCGCGCCGGCTTCGACCGTTTCGCCTTCGTGCACGGTGACGCGCAACAGCGTCTCCGAAGTTTCCGTGGGGACGGCGATGCGTTCCCATTCGAGTGTTCCGGGCAGTCCCGGCGCGGGTGCCGCCGCACAGCCGGCGAGCAAGAAAATGGCCAGCATCAGGGCTTCAGTTTTCATCGCGGGGCTCCAAGGCGGCGCGCAGCAAGGCGTGGGTGTGCTGGCGTAGGCGCTCACGGCCGAGCGCCGGGTCGTTGAACGCGCCCTGCCACAGTGGCGCCGCGGCAAGTGGAAACAGACTCAGGCCGATCAGCGATACCACCAGCAGGCGCGGCTCGATGTCGGCGGCGAGTCGTCCGGCCTGTTGCGCGGCTGCGAACTGCCGCGCCAGCGGGCGCGGAATGCGCTCGGCGACGTGCTGCAGCAGGAACTGTCGCAAGCCGCCACTGCTGGCCAGCACCTCGCGCACCCACAGTCCCGGCAGCCAGGGGAAACGCTCGACCAGGGCGAACACCGAATCGACGAAATCGATGGCGATGGTCGCGGGATCCTGCCCGCCACTCTGCGAATCGCTGCCCAGTGCATCGATCACCGGCAACACGCGTTCACTGGCCACGGCCTCGACCAGGCCGGACTTGTCGGCGAAGTAGTAGTGCAGCAAGGCCGGTGTCAGCCCGGCGCGCTTGGCGACATCGCGCAGAGTGGTACCGGCGATGCCCTGCTCGACGCAGCTGGCGAGGCCGGCATCGAGCAGTTGCTCGCGGGTGTCGCGAGCGGCGTCGTCGCGATTGGGGCGACCAGGGCGGCGTGGCTTCATGCATTAATTAATGCAGGAATTAATAAATGCCGTCAAGCGAGCCGGCCACCCCTCAAGGTGCCGGCTCCGTCCTGTCTAACGACGGGTGCGCCAGGGATCGTCCGTCATTTCGCTGCCGATATCGGTGTTGCGCCGGATGATGTCGACCAGACGCGTGGCGTGGATCTCCGCACGCAGCTCCGGCGGCAGGGCGGTCTCCCACCAGAACCGGTCGCCGTCGCGTAGCGCTGCGAACTGCTGCGAAAGGATCCGATGTGCTGTCTCGCCAAGCACTGCGCCGGGGCGGGGAGTTTCCGCCAGGACACCGGTCCACAGGTCGATGCGGTCGGGGTTGCCATAGGCCGTGACCAGACGCTGCTGCACTTCGGGGTCGCGACTGACCTGCCGCACATCGCGGGCGCGGGGAAGGCCGAGCGACTCGCGCATGGCGTTGTACGAAGGCAAGCCGTGGTCGCGACCGCGCTGGATGTCCAGCGACACCAGATCGAATCCGTCGGCGCCGGGTGGCCCGAACAGGAAGTTGCGCAGCTCGTCGATGACCATGACATCGAGTCGCTCGCAGGCCTGCGCCGCCATGCCGCGCAGGATCGGGTCGATGCCGCCTTCGTCGCGCACGCGCTGAGGCGAGAAGAATGCGTCCACCAGCGGCAAATGCCCGGCTTCGATCTCCTGCCCTTGCGCATCCAGCCGCAGCAGCATCGGCGTGATCATGCTGTGGCCGAAACGATAGGCCGCGGTTGAAAACTCGTTCGCGATCGCGGCAGCCGTCGTGGGACGATATCCGCGGTACGGCGGCAGCGCATCGCGTCCCAGCAACCGCGGCAGGAACTCGCGCCAGGTGATCGCCTGGATCTGCGCCGCCACCATGGCACGGGCGGCCTGGTAGAGCTGCTCGTCGTTCCACTCGGGGTGGCGCACGCGAAAGCGATCGGCCTGGCGGTTGTGCTCGCGCAGGAACAGCGTCTGCAGCGCGATCAGGCCGACCTGCTCGTTGACGCGCACGTCACCGGCGTAAAACTGGAAGCGGGCCTCATCACTGGCGTCGCCATCGAGCGAGTCCGGCAGCAATCCGCCCGCGCTGGTGCGCAAGTGCCCGGTGCCATCGAGTGTGCGCAGCGCCCGCGCGCGCTCGATGTCGGAGCCGTAGACCATCGATGCGTCGACCCAGCCCGTCACCTCGTTGAGCTGCTGTCGCGGCGTACCCGCATCGAGGCCGCTGCCGGCCTGGTAGCGCGAGCGATTGAAGGCAATGCTCTGTGTCCCCGTGCCATTCGGATCAAACCACGGGTCGCCACTGGGGACCGCGATAGGTGCGGGCTCGGGTGGCTCGGTGCCGCCCGTGAAATCGATGTCGTGGGCGAGGAACTGGCTCCACTGCCAGAACAGGTCGCTGAGTCCGGCCGGGTCCGGGATCGACTCGACTTGTGCGTGAACGATATTGCTGACCACGCGTGCGCTCGGTCGCGCCTCGCCCGCCATGGTCGACTCACCATCGCCGTACGCGGCTGGGGCAATGCGGCGCAGCGGCTGCTTGGCTTGGCCCAGGGTCGGATCAAACAGGTTGTTGCCGCTGCCGTCGATGTTGCGGAATGCCGACGGCGGTTGCGGCGGCGGAGCTGGTGCGCGTTCGCTGTCGCTGCGTTGTATGCCCAAGGCAGGAGAAACGGGGTTGCTGGTCGCTGCGCTGCCGTCCTGGGCGGTTGCCGTTGCGCTGTGACCGGACAGGGCAAGTGCGATGACGAGTGCGAGTGCTTTGGGTGTTGCGGTCGCGGTCATGTTCATGGGTTGACTCCCGGATGAGGTTGGGGCGGCGCTGCGGCGCCGCCCGTATCGGTTGGATGGAGCATCAACCCTCGCCGCTACGCTGCTGGCGCATGGCACGGCGCTGCTCGTGCCGGGCGCGGCGCTCGGCCTGGATGGCCTTGAACTTGGCCTGCTGCTCGGCATTCAGGATCGCCGCGATGTCCTGCTCGAACGCCTCGCGGTTGGCCTTGCGCTCCTCGCGCATCTGCTCGCGGGATTCGCGCCCGGCCTCGCGGCGGGCTTCCATTTCCTTGCGCTTGAGTTCGAGCATGTCGCGCAGCTGTGCCTGCTGTTGCGGCGACAGCTCGAGCAGGACGCTCAGGTTCTGCAAATGCGCCTCCGGGTCGGGGTGACCGCCGCCGGGCGGTTGGGCGATGGCGAGGCCGCAGGCGAGGGCGGCGGCTAGGGTGATGCTGATCAGGGTCTTGCGGTTCATGTGATTTGCTCCGGTGTGGGGGAAGCCGCTGTGTTCGCGGTAGGGACAGCTTCCGCGGGCAGCGCGCAGAACCCGCGCAGGAACCGTGGAGAATCGATGGAGAAATCGCCGACTGCTGTAGGGATGGGACGGCACAGCGGCGATACTGTTGCCGTGCAGTCGGGAGAGGCGCTGATGCGTCCGCGTTTATGGCATCGCTGGTTTCTGCTGTCGGCCGGGCTGGTGCTGCTGGCGCTGGTCGCCTTGCTGTGGGCGCAGGCGCGTGGCTTCGAGCGCGGCCTGCTCGGTTACGCGCGGTCGCTCGAGCAGGCGCGGCTCCCGCAGATCGCCGCACAGTTGGCCGGCGAGTACCAAGCCATTGGCAGCTGGCGCCGTATCGAAACGCAGCCGCGACGCTGGTTGCGCGTGATCCGGCCGGGTGCGGACGATGCCTCCCGACCGCCGCCACCGCCGCCGCGCGAGCGGCGCCCACCGTCGGGGCCGCTTGAGCGCGCTGCCGGTGGTGCGCCGCGTCGCCCGCCGCGAGCTGCGGCGCTCGATTTCCTGCAACGGCTCAGCCTGCTCGATGCGCAGCGGGAATTGGTGCAAGGCCCGCCGCCTTCGCACGATGCCCTGCGCCTGCCGATTGAAGTCGATGGTCAAGTGGTGGGCGAGCTGGCCTTGACGCCGATGCCGGAGCTTTACGAATCGGCGGCACTCGAGTTCGCGTCGGCGCAGCGCAAGCGCGCGCTGTGGATCGCAGTCCCGGTGGTGCTGTTGGCTTCGCTGGCGTCGTGGGCGCTGTCGCGGCGGATGCTGCGCCGGCTCGACACGCTGGCGCTGGCGAGCCGGCGCCTTGCGGGCGGTGACTACGGCGTGCGCGTCGGCGCCCAGGGCGATGACGAGCTGGGCGAGCTCGCGCACGACTTCGATCGCATGGCCGAATCGCTGCAGTTGGCGCAACAGGCGCGTGACCGCTGGATCGCCGATATCTCACACGAGTTGCGCACGCCGCTGACCGTGCTGCGCGGCGAACTGCAGGCGCTGCAGGACGGCATTCGTCCGCTCGATGGCAAGGCGCTGGAGTCGCTGCTGACCGAGAGCGAGCGGCTTTCGCGGCGCATCGATGATCTTTACGCGCTGGCCCTGTCGGACAGTGGCGGCCTGCGTTACCGCTTCGAGCCGCTTGATCTGGCGGCGCTGGTGGCGGCGGTGATCGATGCGCGTCGCGCCGGCTTCGAGCAGGCCGGACTGGCATTGTCGCTGCAGGCCGACGCATCGTTACGGCTTGCGCGCGGCGATGCCTCGCGGCTGGAGCAGCTGGTCGAGAACCTGCTGGGCAATGCCCTGCGCTACACCGATGCCGGCGGCGAGGTGCGCGTGCAGCTGCGCGAGGGGGCTGGCCGCGCCCTGCTGCAGGTCGACGACAGCTCGCCCGGCGTTTCCACTGACGAGTTGCCGCATCTGCTCAAGCGGCATTTTCGCGCCGGCAACGGCGTGCACAAGGCGGGCGGTGCCGGCCTGGGCCTGGCCATCTGTCGCAACATCGCCGAAGCGCATGGCGGCGGCATCGCGTTGTCGCCATCGCCACTGGGCGGCCTGCGCGTGCGCGTCGAACTGCCGATGGCGGCCACGGCATGAGCGCGCGGGTGATGGTGATCGAGGACGAGGTGAAGATCGCCGCGCTGCTGCGCGACTACCTCGAAGCCTCCGGTTACGTCGTGCGTATCTGCAGTAATGGCAGCGAGGCAGTGGCGCAGGCCCTGGCTTGGCCGGCGGAGATCGCGCTGCTCGACGTCAACCTGCCGGGCAAGGACGGCTTTGCCATCTGTCGCGAACTGCGCGCGGCGAGCAGCCTGCCGATCCTGATGCTGACCGCGCGCGTCGAGGAGATCGACCGCGTGCTCGGCCTGGAGCTTGGCGCCGACGACTACGTCTGCAAGCCGTTCAGCCCGCGCGAGGTGGTGGCGCGGGTCAAGGCGCTGCTGCGGCGTAGTCAGTCGGTTGCAAGCGGAGGCATTGGCGCGCAGGGTCCACTGCGTTTCGATAACGATGCGCATGAAGCGCGGCTAGCAGATGCGCTGTTGCCACTGACGCCGGTCGAGTACCGCCTGCTGCAGGCCTTGGCTGCGCGCCCAGGCAGCGTACTCAGCCGCGCCCGCTTGATCGATGCCGCGTATGCAGACCACCGCGTGGTCAGCGAGCGCACCATGGACAGCCACCTCAAGAACCTGCGCCGCAAGCTGCAGGACGCCGGTGGCGAGGCGGTGTCTATCGAAGGCGTTTACGGCGTTGGCTACAAGCTGGTGTTCGCCTGAGGCCGCGGCTCTACGCGCGCAGCACGGCCTTGGCCAAGGACTCGATGCGCGCACCGTCGCGGATTTCCAGCTCGCGGCGGTCGACCATGACCAGGCCATCGTCCTGGAAGCGGCGCAACACCCGGCTCACCGTCTCCGGCGCCAGCCGCAGATAGTTGGCGATGTCGGTACGGGTCATGGTCAGGTGGAAGCGGGTCGGCGAGAAGCCGCGCTCGGCGTAGCGCCGCGACAGTGAAACCAGAAACGCGGCCATGCGCTCGTCGGCGCTGTAATCGCCGGCCAGCAGCGCCGCCTTGCCGATGTCCTGGCTCAGCAGCCGAAACAACGTCGTCTGCAATTCCGGCATGCGCGTGGCGAGCATCGCCATCTTCGGGAACGAGAACTGGCACAGCATCACCGTGTCCAGCGCCACCGCATTGCAGGGATAGCGCTCGCCATGGATGGCATTGAGGCCGATGATTTCGCCGGGCAGGTGGAAGCCCAGCACCTGCTCGTTGCCGCTGGCGTCGAGCACATAGGTCTTGACCGTGCCGGCGCGCACCGCGGCGATCGCCGTGAAGGCCTCGCCCTCGCGGAAGATGTGCTGGCCCTCGTGGAAGGGGCCTACATGGTCGACCAGCACATGCAGCTCGCTGAGTGCCGCCTTGTCATAGCCATTGGAGATACAGGCATCGGAGAAGGCGCAGGTACTGCAGAAGCGCAGGCTGTCGCCATCGTCGGCGATCGGCGAGGGCGCACTGCGGCGGGTGGCGGTCGGCGTCATGCCGGCATGATACGCAGGCGCGGCGGCCATGTCAGATGGCCTTGGAGAAGCGGATCGGCTCGGCCTGGGCGCGGTGCAGGTAGCGGTCGAAGCTGGCGGCGATCACCCGCAGCAGCAGGCGGCCGCGCTCGGTGACGCGGATCGCGCGCGCGTCGCGCAGGGCCAGGCCGTCTTCGATCAGCGGCTGCAGGCGTTGCAGGTCGTCGGCGAAATAGGCCGCGAAGTGGATCGAGTGCCGCTCTTCGAGTTCGGGGACGTCGATGCGACCGCGGCACATCAGCTGCTGGATCAGATCGGCGCGCAGCTGGTCGTCGGCATCCAGCCACAGGCCGCGCCACAGCGGGCGATGGCCGGCATCGACGGCGGCTTCCCAGGTCGGCAGGTCGCGCGGGTTCTGGCTGAAGCTGTCGCCGATATGGCTGATCGCGCTGACCCCGAAGCCGATCAGGTCGCTTTCGGCATGCGTGGTGTAACCCATGAAATTGCGGTGCAGGCTGCCGTCGTCGGAGGCGCGCGACAGCTCATCCTCGGGCAGAGCGAAATGATCCATGCCGATGTAGCGGTAACCGGCCGTCGAGAGCTTCTCGATCGCCAGCTGCAGCAGGCCGAGTTTCCCGCTCGCCGACGGCAGGTCGGCCGCGTCGATCTGCCGCTGCGCCTTGAACATCTCCGGCAGGTGCGCATAGCTGTAGACGGCGAGCCGGTCCGGCCGCGCGGCGACCACGGTGTCGAGGGTGCGCGCGAAGCCTGCGGGGTTCTGTTTGGGCAGGCCGTAGATGAGATCGACGTTGACCGAGCGGAAGCCGCTGGCGCGACAGGCGTCGATCACCGCGACGGTCTGCTCGACGCTCTGGATGCGGTTGACGGCTTCCTGCACGGCCGGGTCGAAATCCTGCACGCCGAGGCTGGCGCGGTTGAAGCCGATCGCGGCCAGCTCGGCGACGTCGGCCGGCGAGATGAAGCGCGGGTCGAGTTCGATCGACAGGTCGCGCTCGCGCGCGTCGGAGAAATGGAAGTGGCTGCGCAGCGTGCCGACCACGTCGGCCAGCTGCGCCGGCGACAGGAAGTTCGGGGTGCCGCCGCCGAAGTGCAGCTGGATCACCTCGCGGTCGCGGTCGAACAGTTCCGCCATCATCGCGATCTCGCGATACAGCCGCACCAGGTAGGTCTCGCCGCGCGCGAGGTCGCGGGTGATGATCCGATTGCAGCCGCAGTAGAAGCACGGGCTCATGCAGAACGGCACGTGCACGTACAGCGACAGCCGGCGCGGGATCGGATCGCCGTTGCTCGCCGCGGCGGCGTCGCGCAGTTCGGCCTCGCCGAACGCCTTGGTGAACTGCGGCGCGGTCGGGTAGGAGGTGTAGCGCGGCCCGGGCCGGTCGTAACGGCGGAGCAGGGCAGCATCGAAGCGGGGATTGGCGTACATGCGATGCAGGCTAGCGGCGGCGCGCGCC
>DASUOA010000028.1:0-3853 GCA_036276895.1 Arenimonas sp.
GTGCTGGAGGCGGGAATTCTTGCGCTGATCGCGTTCAGCCCGGTGGGCTGGGCGCTGGTCGAGCTGCAGCATCCGGTGCTGCTGCAGACGGTTTCCACCATCTACCTGCTGGCCGCCACCGGCCTGCTGCTGGCCAGCCGCGGCACCGAGATCCGCCTGCGTCGTCAGGCCGCACTGGGCCTGTGCGTCGACCTCGCCGCCGCCAGCGGCGCCATGCTCGCCACCCACGGCGCCGAAACCGCGGTCGCGGTGCTGTTGCTGTTCAACATCGGCGCCGGCGCGCTGATCCTCACCTGGCAGGCTGGCATCGGCTTTGCCACCGCGGCGGCAGCGATGCTGCTCGGCGAATTCATCTATGCGCGCCTGTTCGAAGCGCAGCTGGTGCGGCCGCTGGCGGAAACCGTGATGTTTTCCGTCACCTATCTTGCGACTGCGATTCTCTGCTACTTGCTCGGCAAGCAGATGAGCGAATCACAAGAGCTGGCCGAGCGCCGCAGCGAGGAGCTCGCCAATCTCGCCGAGGTCAACGAGCTGGTGATCCGGCGCATGCGCACGGGCGTGCTGGTGGTGGACAGCCAGCACCGCATCCGCGTCTGCAACGAGGCCGGCTGGGCTTTGATGGGGCGGCCTTCACCGGAACAGCGCTCGCTGGCGGAGATCGCGCCGGCCCTGCACGAAAGTCTCGGCCGCTGGCGCCGCGGCCGCGGCGAAATCCCCAAGGGCCTGGTGCTGGCCGAAGGCGCGCCGGAAGTGCTGCCGCGCTTCGTACCCCTGAATGTCGCCGAAGGCCTGTTCCTGATCTTCCTCGATGACAGCCGCATCTTTTCCAGCCGCGCCGAGGAACTCACGCTGGCGACGCTGGGCCGGCTGTCGGCCAGCATCGCGCACGAGATCCGCAATCCGTTGTCGTCGATCAACTACGCGGTGCAGTTGCTTGAGGAATCGGAGCAGGTTCCCGACGCCGATCGCCGCCTGCTGGAGATCATCCACAACCAGTGCCAGCGCATGAACGGCATCGTCCAGAACATACTCGGCCTGGCCCGTCGCGAGGCCTCGCAGCCCGAGAGCATCGACCTCAACCAGTTCGCGCGGCGCTTCGTCGATGACTACCGCGCCAGCCATCCGCTGGAAACCGACGTGCTGCAGGCGATCCCGAAGAACGCCAGCGTCAGCAGCCTGGCCGACCCGCGCCACCTGCACCAGGTGGTGACCATCCTGGTGCACAACGCGCTGACTTATGGACGCATGCCGGGACAACCGGCGCGCGTGGCGCTGGCGGTGGAACAGGAAGGTCCCGGCCGGCCACCGCAGCTGTCGGTGATCGACCGCGGCCCCGGCATTCCGCCTGCCGTGGCCGAACGCCTGTTCGCGCCGTTCTACACCACCTCCGAGCATGGCACCGGCCTTGGCCTGTACATCGCCCGCCAGCTCTGCGAAGCCAACCAGTGCAGCCTGCGCTTCGTGCCGGTTCCTGGCGGTGGCGCCTGCTTCACCATCACCCTTCCCCTGGGTGGCGCGCTGGCCGGCAGCAAGGTAACGGAACTAACGCGTTGAACGGCCGCGTCCGTCTGGAAGCGTTCCGGCCCTTGGGCTAAGGTGACGATCACGCTCCCCCCGCACAGGTCCAATGGCAAGCTCCCGCAACGCTCTGGTCGTCGACGACGAACGCGACATCCGCGAACTGCTGGTGCTCACCCTCGGCCGCATGGGCCTGCGCGTCGATACCGCCGCCGATCTCGCCAGCGCCCGGGCGCAATTGGCCAAGGGCAATTACGATCTGTGCCTGACCGACATGCGCCTGCCCGATGGCAGCGGCCAAGAGCTGATCGAGCACATCGGCGCGCGTCACCCGGACACCCCGGTGGCGATGATCACGGCGTTTGGCAATGTCGAGGCCGCGGTCAACGCACTCAAGGCCGGCGCCTTCGACTTCGTCACCAAGCCGGTCGATCTGCCGGTGCTGCGCCGACTGGTGCAGCGCGCGCTCGATCTCGGCGACGAGAAGAAGGCACCCGCTGCCGCACTGCAGCAGCGCATGATCGGCGACTCGCCGCGCATGCAGCAGCTGCGCCAGACCATCGCCCGCCTCGCACGCAGCCAGGCGCCGGTGTACATCGCCGGCGAGTCCGGTGTCGGTAAGGAACTGGCCGCGCGCTTGATCCACGAACAAAGCCCGCGCAGTGGCGGCGCCTTCGTGCCGGTCAACTGCGGCGCAATTCCCGCCGAGCTGATGGAAAGCGAGCTGTTCGGACACAAGAAGGGTAGCTTCACCGGCGCCCACGCCGACAAAGAAGGTCTGTTCCAGGCCGCGCACGGTGGCACGCTGTTCCTCGATGAAGTCGCCGAGCTGCCGCTGCACCTGCAGGTTAAGCTGCTGCGGGTGATCCAGGAAAAATCGGTGCGCCCGGTCGGCGCCCAGGCCGAAGTGCCGGTCGATGTGCGCATCCTCTCGGCCACGCACAAGAACCTCGCGAAGCTGGTCGAGGAAGGCCGCTTCCGCCAGGACCTGTACTACCGCATCAATGTCATCGAACTGCCGGTGCCACCGCTGCGCGAGCGCGCCGAGGATATTCCCGCCATCGCCGCCGCCGTGCTTGATCGCTTGTCGGCGGAACTCGGCGAGACCTTGCCACCGTTGTCGGCCGAAGCGGCCGAAGCGCTGTCGCACTACACCTTCCCGGGCAACGTCCGCGAGCTGGAAAACATCCTCGAACGCGCCGTGGCGCTGTGCGAGGGCCAGCAACTCGACGTCGCCGACCTGCGCCTGCCGGCACTGGAGCCACTCAGCGAAGCGGCTGCCGTGCACGGCGAGGCAGACGCGCTCGCGACGCTCACGGCGCTGCCGCTGGGCAATGGCGCCGCCCTGCCCGATGCCATGGAGCAGATCGAGCGCGAGACCATCCAGCGCGCGCTGGAAGCCTGCCGCTACAACAAGACCAAGGCGGCAGTACAACTCGGCATTACCTTCCGCGCACTGCGCTACAAGCTGAAAAAGCTGGGCATGGAGTAAACCAGGCTGCCGCTGACCTGACCCAGGTCAGGGCAGCACCCGCAACCGCTGGCCAAGCTGCGCGTTTCCGCAGCGAGGCGTGCCGATGCAACTGGTCTGTCCCGCCGGCAACCTGCCGGCCCTGAAAACCGCCGTCGACGCCGGTGCCGACGCGGTCTATGCGGGCTTTCGCGACCAGACCAATGCCCGCGCCTTCCCCGGCCTCAACTTCAGCGAGGATGATCTGCGCTCCGGCATCGCCTATGCGCATGCACGAGGCCGAAAAGTCTATCTCGCGCTCAACACCTATCCGGAGAGCAGCCGCCTGGGCCTGTGGCAGGGCGCTGTCGATCGCGCCGCCGATCTGGATTGCGATGCGATCATCGCCGCCGAAATCGCGGTACTCGACTACGCCTCGCGCAAGCATCCCGCGCTGGCGCGGCATCTGTCGGTACAGGGCTCGGCGACCACGCAGGCGGCGCTGCGTTACCACTTCGAACGCTTCGGCATCAATCGCGCGGTGCTGCCGCGGGTGTTGTCGCTGCAGCAGGTCGAGCGCCTGTGCGAAACCTCGCCGGTGCCGCTGGAAGTGTTCGCCTTCGGCAGCCTGTGCATCATGGTCGAGGGACGCTGCCAGCTATCGAGTTACGTGACCGGTGCCTCGCCCAACCGCCATGGCGTCTGCTCGCCGGCGAAGTTCGTACGCTGGGACGAGCATGCCGACGGCAGTCGCAGCGTGCGGCTCAATGGCGTGTTGATGGACGAGTACGCGCCTGCCGAGCCGGCCGCCTACCCGACCGTGTGCAAGGGCCGCTTCGCGGTCGGCGGCGAGATCTTCCATGCACTGGAGGAACCGACCAGTCT
>DASUOA010000029.1:0-6332 GCA_036276895.1 Arenimonas sp.
GCCGACTCATCCACCACTCGGCCGGCCTCGCTGCTATCGCAGCTGTCGATGTGCGCGAGTTTGATCGGCCCTTTTGCAGGATCGAGACCCAGAAGGGTGAGGCCGCGCCGGAGCGTTACGTGCTGTCCTGTGGGCGGCACCCTGGCTTCCGACGCCGCGCTGGGCGAGCCCACCGAGTGCAGGACAGTTACGGATGTATCGGCTTGCGGCGAAGGCAGTCGAACTTCGGTCACGAAGGCATCGCCATAGCGCAGCCAGGCCTGCAGGCGACTGCGGCGTTGCGGGTAAGCGTTGGTGTCCACGACGCCGGCGTCGAACGCCTGCTTGAGATCGGCAAAGGCGATCGGGGCGTCGGGCTCCAGCGCGGTGATGCGGATGTCACTGCCGCCCAGCGTCCCGGCCGACAGGCACCATTGCTGGCCCGGTGCGCGAATCGGCGATTTCGACAGCGCTGCTACCGCGGCGCAGCGGTCGACCCAGACAAAACGCTGGGTTGCGGGCTGCGCGCCCATCCGCTGAGCCAGCCGGTTGTCGGCGTCGATTTCGAAGTGGATATCGAGCACCTGCAGATCACGGCCCAGGTTCAGCAGGGCGGGAAGCTTGATCTCGCGCTCGCCGAGCGAAAGTCGATCGTCCGGGCCGAGCTCCAGTCCGGCATACAGCTGTGGAAAGCTCCACAGCGAGCGCAGGAAGCCGAACTGCGAAATGAGGAAGTCGTCGACCTGCTCTCCGTGTTGCTCGACCACGCTCGGCGATTCGCCGAGCAGGTCGCGCCCGTAACCGAAGCCATCGAGGTCGGCACCCAGTCGATTGAGCAGAGTCGGCGCGACGTCCAGCAGCGACCCCGGAGTATCGACCCGCGACGGCTCGCGCGACGGATCGAACAGCATCATCAGGTTGCGACGTGGTGCCTGCTCGAGCAGCCCGGAAACGGCCGTCTGCATCATCAGGTGGTCGGACTGCACCAGCAGCACGCTGTCCTTGAGCGCCGGATCGGCCAGCAGGCCATCGATGAATGCGCCGGCGAGACGATCGGCGCAGTGCACGGCATCCAGGATCGGTTGTTCGCCACCGCGGTAATGCAGGCCAGCGCACGCTGCAGGAACGTGGCCTTCGGGTACATGGGTGTCGAGCGTTAGCGCAAAAACGGCGAACGGCTGCGGCGAGCGGGCAAGCTCGCGCAGTCGGGCGTGCAGCAGGCCGAGCAGCGTGTCGTCGTACAAGCCCCAGTGGGAGCGGTAGCTCGGATCCTGGACGCGATCTTGCAACTGCTCGATGCCGTTCGCCCGCGCAAACCCGTGCTCGCGCAGGAAGCCGCCCTTGCCGGCGAACTCGACATCGGCACCGCCGAAAAACTCCAGCCGGTAGCCGGCCTCGGCGAGGACGTCGCCGATACAACGCGCTTCAGGAAGAAAACGGTCGGTGCCGGACATGGCGTTGTACGAGCCTTGCGGCGTCACCAGCGGAATGCCGCACTGGCTGGCAGTGATGCCGGCGATCGTCCAGCTGGTAGACCACACCTGCCGGATGTCCGTGAAACTCGTGGCGCGTTGCTCGAGGCGGCGCAGGTTGGGCGTCAGACCGGGAAAGCGCTGCTCGTCGAGGTAACTGCGCTCAAGGCCTTCCAGATACAGGACGACGAGATTGGCGGGTCGGCGCGGCGCAACTGTGCCAGTCGTCAGGTAGTCGCCGGAGGGCGTGGTGTTGGCGAGGTTGTCCTGTTGCACCCGGTAAAGCCGATACAGGTCGGGCGGCGCGGGGTGCGCGGCGATGGCGGCCGCGAGCAGCAGGCATCCGCTCGCCAGTGCGCGCATGCGCGACGCGCGTGGCGGGCTGCGCTGCAGCAAGCGGAAGCAGACGATCGCTGCCAGCAATGACAGCAGCAGCAGGATCCCGGTCGCTACCATCAGGCCGAGATATTCCATCATGCCCGCGCCCTCGAAGCCCATCCGCAGGTGGTACAGCACCGACGCATCGATGCCCTCGCCGGTGAATCGATCAGACACGGCATGCGCGCCTGCCAACAGCAACAGCAGCAGACACAGCAGTGATATCCACAGCGAGGCCAGGACGCCCGGGCGGGTTCGCCGCAGTACGAGTACGGCGCAGGCCAGGAGCAGGACGGACAGCAATAACGGCATCAGGATGTTGCCCATTCCGTCCCGCGACCGGAGTCTCGCCGGCAGGGGATTGGCGTGCGCGGCGCCAAGGCCGGCGCGCGAGGGCTATTCGATAGCTTCGGGGGTCGTATTCTAGTCCACCGCCGGATCGTCGATGGATTGGCTTGCAGTTGATGCCGTTGCCGACCCCCAGCCGCGCGGACGGGTAGAATTCCGCCTCCAGCCCCGCTTCGATGGCGGCGGGCGTTTCCCAGGACGGATGCGATGGCAAGCGAAAAACTCTATCCCAGTGCCGACGCCGCGCTTGCTGGCGTGGTCGCCGATGGCCAGACCTTGGCAGTCGGCGGTTTCGGACTGTGCGGCATTCCCGAAGCGCTGATCGCGGCTTTGCGCGATTCCGGCGTCAAGAATCTCACCGCGATCTCCAACAACGCCGGTGTCGATGGCTTCGGGCTCGGCATGCTGCTGGGCACGCGGCAGATCCGCAAGATGATTTCCAGCTACGTCGGCGAGAACAAGGAGTTCGAGCGGCAGTTTCTCGCCGGTGAACTCGAGCTCGAGTTCAACCCGCAGGGCACGCTGGCCGAGCGGCTGCGCGCTGGCGGCGCCGGTATTCCCGCCTTCTACACCCGCACCGGCTACGGCACGGTGGTGGCTGAGGGCAAGGAAACGCGCGAGTTCGACGGCCACATGTACGTGATGGAGACCGCGCTGCGCGCTGACGTGTCGCTGGTCAAGGCTTGGAAGGCCGATCGCGCCGGCAACCTGGTGTTTCGCAAGACTGCGCGCAATTTCAATCCGGCCTGCGCGATGGCCGGCAAGGTCTGCATCGCCGAGGTCGAGCAGCTGGTCGAGATTGGCGAGATCGATCCCGATCACGTGCATCTGCCCGGCATCTATGTCGATCGCATCGTGGTGAACGCCACGCCCGAGAAGCGCATCGAGCAGCGCACCGTCCGTCAAGGGTGAGTCAGCGCGCTCGCGAGCCACTGGCTCGCGCGCTGGCGAACGTCCAGCCATGGAAGGCTGGGCCGGGGCTTCAAATATCAGGATAGCTTCGCCATGGATGGCGGCGATCCACTAAACGAGGAGAACAATTCATGCCCTGGACCCGCGAAGAAATGGCGCAGCGCGCCGCCCGCGAGCTTTCCGACGGCGCCTACGTGAACCTCGGCATCGGCCTGCCGACCCTGGTCGCCAACTTCATTCCCGACGGCATGGACGTCTGGCTGCAGTCGGAGAACGGCCTGCTCGGCATCGGCCCGTTCCCGGCCGAGGCTGAAGTCGACGCCGACCTGATCAATGCCGGCAAGCAAACCGTCACCGCACGCGCGGGTGCCAGCTTCTTCGGCAGCCACGACAGCTTCGCGATGATCCGCGGCGGCCATATCGACCTCGCGATCCTCGGCGCCATGCAGGTCACCGGCAGTGGCGATCTCGCCAACTGGATGATCCCCGGCAAGATGGTCAAGGGCATGGGCGGCGCGATGGATCTGGTCGCCGGCGTCAAGCGCGTGGTGGTGCTGATGGAGCACACGGCCAAGAACGGTGATCACAAGATCCTGCCCAAGTGCACGTTGCCGCTGACCGGCGTCGGCGTGGTCAATCGCATCATCACCGAGCTGGCGGTAATGGATGTGACGCCGGAAGGTTTGCGGCTGGTCGAGTCGGCGCCGGGCGTCAGTCTCGATGAGCTGCGCGAGCGGACCGGCGTGGCGCTGGTCTGACGCAGCGCACGGCAAGCGGCCTACAACGGAATCTGGTCGCTGCCGATCGGCAGCAGGATCGGCGCTGGCGCTGAATACACGCTGCCGTCGGCGGTGTCGCCCGGGATGGTGACGCCTGCGCCGACCACGCAGCGGGCGCCGATGCGCACGCGGTCGCGCACCGTGGAATTTGCGCCGAGAAATGCGGCTTCGCCGATCTCCACGGTGCCCGACACCACGACTGCGACGGCCAGGAAAGCATGCGCGCCGATGTGGCTGTGGTGTGCGACCACGCAGGAGGTGCCGAGGTGCACGTTGTCGCCCAGACGCACGCCGGGCTGCACGACGCAGGCCTCGGCGATCAGGATGTTCTCGCCGAGTTCGCAATCGTCGGCGATGACGGCGGTCGGGGCGATGTAGGAGGCGAAGCGGTAGCCGAGTGCCTTGGCCTGCTCGAAGCGTTCGCGACGGATACGGTTGATGCGTACCGGGCCGACCGCGATGAACAGCTGCACTTGCTGCGGCGGGAATCGTTCGATGACGTCCTCGAATGCGACCACCGGTCTTCCCAGCAGCTCGCTCTCGCCCAGCACGGCGCGATCGACGGTGAATCCGACCACGCGGTAGTTGCCGAGCTTCTCGAAGCGCTGGCAGGCGAACTCGGCGAGCTTGCCGTTGCCGTAGATGAGCAGGTCGATCATGTCCGTCTCCTTCACTGGTCGGGCCGCTCAGCGCAGCATCGACTGCAGGCCGACCCACTGCTCGAAGACTTCGATCATCTCCTCGCGCAGGAAATCGTGCACCAGCGCCTTTGGCCTTCCCATCAGCGCCTGCATCTGCGCCGCCGGTACGGTGCGACGGGCGATGCCGTAGCGCTCTTCGTCCTCCATGCGCACGCCGTAGACGATGCGCTCGACGCCGGCCCAGACGCAGGCGCTGTAGCACATGCTGCAGGGCTCGCAGGTCGAATACACGGTGCAGCCGGCAAGGTCGACGCTGTCGAGCACGCGGCAGGCTTCGCGGATGGCTTCGATCTCGGCGTGCGCGGTGGCGTCGGTCTTGCCCCAGATGGCGTTGTGCACGCAGGCGATGACGCGGCCGTCTTTGACCACGCAGGCGGCATACGGCGGTTGCCCACGGGTGATGGCGGCCCGTGCCTCGGCGATGGCCAGGCGCATCGGTGCTTCGTCTTCGGCACGCGCCGGTGCGAAGACGGCATCGGCCATAGGATGCGTTGCCGCGACCGGTTGCCGTAGCGCCACGATGCGTTCAAGCAGGCCGGCAAAGCGTGGCTGCTCGAACAGGTCGCGGATGGTGATGGTCACGCCCAGCTGCTTCTCTACCTGCAAGGTCAGTTGCAGGGCCAGCAACGAATAGCCGCCGCAATCGAAGAAGTCATCGTCGTCGGCGATCGTGGTGCGGCCCAGCAATTCAGCCCAGATCGAGGCCAGCAAATCGCGGTCGTTGCCCAGCACCAGTCCTGGCGGCTCAGCTGCCCCCGTCGGCCGTGCCTGCAGTGCGGCCAGATCGAGCTTGCCGTTGGGTGTCAGCGGAAACTGCGGCATCGCCACGATCCGTTCGGGCACCAAATAGTGCGGCAGGGACTGTGCCAACTGTCGTTGCAGCCACGCCGGGTCGATGTCCTCGCCCTCCGGGATCACGAATGCCGCCAGCTGCAGCTCGCCGTCGGGTCCGGATACGGCCGTGGCCAGCGCATCGCGAAGGCCGCCGAGCGCCAGCAATGCCGCTTCGATGCTGGCCGGCTCCACCCGGTAACCGCGGATCTTGAGTTGCCGGTCGGCGCGTCCGACGAAGGCGTAGCTGCCATCCTCGCGGCGACGCGCGAGATCGCCACTGCGGTAGTAGCGGCGTTGCTGTCCGCTTTGCAGCGGATCGACCACGAACCGCTGCGCCTGCTCCGGTGTGGCGTCGAAGTAGCCCGATGCCACCATCGGGCCGCCGATGAACAGTTCGCCCGGCTCGCCGTCAGCGACCGGTATGCCTTGCGCGTCGAGCAGCAGGAAGTCGGTGTCGGGGAGCGGCTTGCCGATGCTGGCGGGGTCGTCGGCGCTTTCGGCATCGATCAGCGCGAGGCTGACTTCGCCCGCGGTCTCCGTCAGCGCATACATGTTTACCAACTGGGGGCCGTGCGCACCCGTGCGCGCGAACCATCGACGCAGTGGCACCGGCTCCACGGGTTCACCGCTAAAGGCGAGCAGTTGCAGCGGAGCCAAGGCGCCCGGTGACGGCAGCGCATCGACCTGCTGCGTCAACACCCGGAACGCACTGGGCGTCAGGCTGAGCACGTTGGCGCCCTGCTCCTGCAGCCACGGCCAGAAGCGCTGCGGCGACATCGACAGCGAAGGCGGCACCAGCAGCAGACAACCGCCGTTGGCCAGCGCGCCCCAGACCTCCCAGACCGAAAAGCCGAACGACAGCGAGTGCAGTTGTGTCCACAGCGCGTTCGCCGGCAATGCCAGCTGCGCGCCAACGGCAGGGAACAGCC
>DASUOA010000030.1:0-6678 GCA_036276895.1 Arenimonas sp.
CGATTGATGCCTTCGAAGGCATAGGCCGCGATCGCGCTGTCGCTGCGGCGCTCGCGCGCCCAGCGCTGCAGATGATGCGCGGCCGCGATGTCACCGCCCCGCGACTGCACGCGCGCGAGCATGGCGATCAGCGCCGACACATCGCGCAGACCGATATTGACGCCCTGCCCTGCCAGCGGATGCACCGCATGCGCGGCATCCCCCAACAGCAGCACCCGCCCTTCGACGAAACGCTCGGCGAGTTGCCGGCGCAACGGAAACGCTGCGCGCTCGCCTACTTCGAGCACATCACCGAGGCGTGCATCGAAGGCACGGCTCAGTTCGCGCCTGAACGCCGCTTCGTCGATCTGCCGCAAACGGATCGCCTCGTCCTCGGGCAAGGTCCAGACGATCGAGCTGCGGCCCTCGGTGAACGGCAGGAACGCCAATGGTCCCGTCGGCAGGAACCGCTGCCATGCCGTGTCCTGGTGCGCCTGCTCGCAGCGCACGAAGGCGACCAGACCGCGCTGTTGGTAATCGTGGCGGTCGCTGCCGATGCCGAGACGCTCACGTGTCTGCGACGCCGCGCCATCGGCAGCGAGCAGCAGTCGCGCGCGCAGGCGGGTACCGCTCTGCAGTTCGACCTGCACGCCGGTTCCATCCTGCTGCAGCCCCACCACGGAATCCGGGCAATAACGCTGCACTGTCGGCTGTTGCAGTAGGGCCGCGCCCAGACGATCAACCAGCAGATCGTTCTCGACGATGTGGCCGAGTTCGGCGACGCCCAGGGCATCGGCGTCGAACAGCAACTCGCCGCCGCCGGCGGCGTCCCAGACCCGCATGCGTCGATAGGCCTGTGCGCGCGCCGCCGCGACAGCCGGCCAGACACCGAGCGACTGCAGCAGGACGCGGTTGTCGGCCGCCAAGGCGTAGACGCGCAGATCAGGACACTCGCGCTGCCACGCTTGCGCAGGTTGTGCTTCCACCAGCGCCACCGACAAGCCCTGCCGTGCAGCGCCCAAGGCCGCGGCACTGCCGACCACGCCGGCACCGATCACGATGAGGTCGAGCCCGCCGCGACGACTCATGCGACGCTCCGGGCCAGGGCCGGCACCTGTCCGCGATAGCCCATGGCGCCAGCGACCAGCGGCGCGGCCAGACCCGGCACATGCGCCAGAGCCAGCAATCCAAACGAACGCATGGCATGCGGCAGGAGCCCTTGCGCGGCAGTCAGGCGCGCGAGTCCGTCGCTGAAGGCCAGGGTGCGCTCGCGGTCCTCGCGTCGTGCCGCGACGTAGTCGGCCAACACCTCCGCACGCCCGGGATCACCGCCATCGAGGCGTTCCGCCAGCGTCAAGGCATCGCGCAGGCCGAGGTTGAAGCCCTGCGCGCCAATCGGATGGATGGCCTGCGCGGCATTACCCATCAGCAGCGCCCGCGGCGCATCGAGCCGCTCGGCGACCACACGCAGCAGTGGATAGCGGCTGCGCGCACCAACCCGGCGCACCCGGCCAGCGCGCCATCCAAAACGCTGCTGGAAGTAGTCGGCGAAACCGGCATCATCCAGCGCCGCCACGCGCGCGGCATCTTCGCTCGCCACTGCGCACACCGCGCCGTAGGCGCCGCCGGACATCGGCAGCAAGGCCACCGGGCCCTGGTCGCTGAAGCGCTCATAGGCCTGGCCATCGGACGCCCGCTCGCACTGCAGGCTACAGACGAACAGAACCTGCCGGTAGTCGTGCTCCTGACAGCCGATGCCCAGCGCGGCACGGGCCAGCGAACGCGCGCCATCGGCCGCCACCAGCAAGCGGCAACGCACCCGGCGCAGGCCATTGGCGGTCTGCAGCTCGACCTCCGGGGAGCAGTCGGCACCGTGACCTGCTGCCACCACCTGCGCCGGGCGCAGCAGGTCCACGTCAGAACAGGCGTCGACCTGCGCTGCCAACGCCTCGCCCAACTCACGCGCCAGCACCACGCCGCCGAAACACTCCCGTCCGAAGTCTTTGGCCTGCAGTCGCACGCTGCCGAAATCACCGGCGCGGCTGACGTGGATGCGGCGGATCGGCGTCGCTTCGGTCGCGAGCCGCTCGAGTACGTGCAGCACGGCCAGCGCCTGTAGACTCGCCGCCGCCAAGGCCAGCTTGCGCTCGTCGAAACCCGGCGGCGATGCCTGCGGTGCACTGCCCTCGACCAGCCCGATGCGATAGCCGCGCCCTTGCAGAGCGCAGGCCAGGCTGCAACCGACCAGGCCGCCGCCGAGAATCAGGATGTCGTAGGCATCGCTCATAGTGCAGATGATACGCGCGCCCCTGCGCCCGCCGCTGGGCCTGGAGTAAACTGCGCCTTTCCTTTCAGCGGAATCCCGGATCATGACGCTCGAACCCCGCACCCGACTCGGAATCTTCGCCCTGCTCGCCGTGGTCATGGCCGGCACCCGGCTCAATCATTTCGCGCCGGTGCCGGATGCTTCGTGGGCGGTGTTCTTCGTAGCCGGCTTCTATCTGCAGGCGCAGCTGCGTTGGGTGTTCCCCAGCCTGATGGCGCTGGCGGTATTGGTCGACTGGGCGGTGATCAGCGGTAGCGGCCAGTCGTTCTGGTCTCACTACTGCGTGTCGCCGGGCTACTGGTTCCTGCTGCCGGCGCATGCGGCGATGTGGACCGGCGGCGCCTTGCTCGCCCGCGGGTCGCAGCGCAATGATCTGCAGCGCCTCGGCCTGCTGGCGCTGCTGCTGCCGCTGAGCGTGGCGCTGTGCCACCTGTTCGCGCAGGGCGGCTTCTACTGGCTGAGCGACGTGGTCAGCAACCCGACGTTTGCCGGCTGGGCCAAGAACTACAGCGACTGGCTGCTGCCCTACCTGAAGACCGCCGCGATCTACACAGCCATCGCCGCTGCCCTGCATGTGTTGGTGGCGCGCGTTGCCGCGCTGCCGTCGGCGACCGGCGAGGCCGCCTGATCGCAACCCCGTGGGCAACCGCCTCAGCAAGATCTACACCCGTACCGGCGACGATGGCAGCACCGGCCTCGGTGATGGCAGCCGGGTCGGCAAGGATTCGCTGCGCGTCGCCGCCTACGGCACCGTCGACGAGGCCAACTCGGCGATCGGGCTGGTGCTGGCCGGCGAGATCCCGACGCCGGTCCGCGAACTGCTGGTGGCGGTGCAGCACCAGCTGTTCGACCTCGGCGGCGAGCTGTGCATTCCCGGGCACGCAGCCATCTTCGCCGCCGACATCGAGCGGCTCGAACAGCAACTCGACGCCTTCAATGCCGACCTGCCGGCTTTGAAGGACTTCATCCTGCCCGGCGGCGGCATCGCCGCGGCGCATTGCCATCTCGCACGCACCATCTGCCGGCGCGCCGAGCGCGAAACCGTTGCGCTGTCACGCGTCGAAGCGGTGCGCCCGGAAGCCGTGCACTACCTGAACCGCCTCTCCGATCTGCTGTTCGTGCTCGCGCGCGTGCTGGCCCGCGCCAGTGGCCATGGCGAAGTGATCTGGCAGCACGAACGCCGCAAAGCTTGAGATGCGGGTCTATACGCATCCCGCCTGCCTGCGTCATGCGCCCGGCAGCGGGCATCCGGAGGCGCCGGCGCGGCTGGAAGCAGTGCTCGACGCGCTGCGCAGCGGCTGCCCGGACCTCGACTGGAAGGAAGCCCCTGAGGCCGGCCGCGAGCAATTGGCCCGGGTGCACACGGCGCGACTGATCGCACAAGTACTCGACGAACCCGCCGCGGCGGCGCGCAACCTCGACGAAGACACGGTGATGTCGCCCGATTCCGCAGCAGCCGCACTGCGCGCCGCTGGTGCCGCCGTCGCTGCCGTTGACGCCGTGATGCGCGGCGAAACCGCCATGGCCTTTTGCGCGGTACGTCCGCCCGGCCACCACGCCGACGCCGACACCGCCATGGGCTTCTGCCTGTTCAATACGATCGCAGTCGCCGCAGCGCATGCGCTTGCCGTGCACAGCCTGCAACGCATCGCCATCGTCGACTTCGATGTGCACCACGGCAATGGCACGCAGGCGATCTTCGCCGCCGAACCGCGGGTGCTGCACATCAGCTCGCACCAGCTGCCGCTGTATCCGCAAACGGGTTATCCGGCCGAGCGCGGCGTCGGCAACCTGATCAATGCGCCGCTGTCGCCCGGCGCCGGCAGCCTCGAGTTCCGCGGGCTGTGGCGCGAGCAGCTGCTGCCGGCGCTCGACGCCTTCGCGCCGCAACTGCTGCTGATCTCGGCCGGCTTCGACGCGCACCGCCTCGACCCCTTGGCCGACCTCGACCTTGGCGCCGAAGACTTCGCCTGGATCAGCCGCGAGCTGGCCGACATCGCGCGCAAGCACGCCGGAGGCCGGGTCGTCTCGACGCTCGAAGGTGGCTACAGCCTCGCAGCACTGCGTGAAAGCGTGGTAGCCCACGTGCGCGGATTGTCGTCGAGCTGATGCGCCCTACTCTGGCGCGAAATCCAGCGCCGCCGAGTTGATGCAGTAGCGCAGGCCGGTGGGAGGCGGGCCATCGGGAAACACATGCCCGAGATGCGAATCGCAATGCGCGCATCGCACTTCGATGCGACGCATGCCATGGCTGTCGTCGACATGCTCGCGCACAGCTCCGCTTTCGATCGGCTGCCAGTAGCTCGGCCAGCCACTGCCGGAATCGAACTTGGCGGCCGAATCGAACAGCGGCGAATGACAGGCCACGCACAGGTAGCGGCCTGACGCGTGGTGGTCCCAATACTTTCCGGTGAAAGCGCGCTCGGTCGCCGAGCAGCGGCAGATGGCGTACTGCTCCGGCGTCAGTTGCTCGCGCCAGGCTTCGTCGGGCTTCTCGATCCGCGTCATTACCGGCTTCCGTATTGCTGCGGGAGGGGGCTTCGGCCAAGCTAGCACGTCTTTTTCCGGAACGCCGCTGTGCAACGTCCCGTTCTCGCCCTGCTTCCCCTCAGTCTCGCCATCGCCTGTACTTCGGTGCGCGGCGCCGATACGCCGCCGCCTTCCTGGGAGTTCTGCCCGACGCCGGAAACCCTGCCGGTGTTCAAGACCGGCCTGCCGGTCGGCGTCTCCCGCGAAGGCGCAGCCACCGAGATCAGCGCCGAGCAGCTGGAGTTCCAGCGCGAGCAGAGCACGGTGTTCTCCGGCGCCGTCGAGATGCAGCGTGCCGACCAGTGGTTGGGCAGCGACCGGCTGGTGTACTGGCATGAAACCGGGCAATACGAGAGCACCGGACCGGTGCGTTACCAGGATTCCGGGCTGCGCCTCATCGCCCAGCGCCTGCGCGGCGACCAGAGCAACGACCGCCTGGACCTGCGCGACATCCGCTACCAGATGGTCAAGGACAACGGTAATGGCGTCGCCGAGCAGGCGACGATCGACGGCCCGGTCGGCCGCCTGCGAGGCGCCAGCTACTCCACGTGCCCGCCCTCGATGCGGCAGTGGGAAGTGACCGCCGAAGAAATCCATGTCGACCAGGAAGCGGCGATGGCCACGGTACGCAATGCCACGTTGCGCGTGGGCAAGGTGCCGATCCTGTGGCTGCCCTACGGTCGCTTTCCCACCGACGACCGCCGCCGCAGCGGCATCCTGATGCCCAAGCTCGGCTACAACGAGGAGAACGGCGTCGACCTGACACTGCCGATCTACCTCAACCTCGCGCCCAACTATGATGCGACCCTGCTGCCGCGCCTGCTCGGCGAGCGCGGGTTGATGATGGGCGGCGAGTTCCGCTACCTCACCGAGCGCCACAACGGCGAAATCGAAGCGCACTGGCTGGACGACGACAAGTACGTCGACGACCGCCATTACTTCGAGTACCAGCACGCCAGCCGCTTCAGCCGGCACTGGTCGGCGCGCGCGCACTTGCGTGATGTCAGCGACGTCGACTATTTCCAGGACTTCGGCGAATCCAGCGTGCGTACCGCCACCACCCTGCTGGAGAGCAATGCCGGCCTGTATGGTCGCGGCCTGGGCTGGAGCGCCAGCCTGCGCGCCGATCGCTGGCAGATCGCAAGCCCGCTGCTGGACGCCGGCACCGAACCCTTTCGCCGCTTACCGCGCGCCCAGCTCGAATGGCAACGGCCGCTGCGGTCGTGGTTGCAGTCGGGCGTTGTCGCCGAGGCGGTGCGCTTCCAGCACGACGATCGCAGTGGCGGCAATCGCTTCGACCTGCGGCCGTGGCTGCGCGGCAGCTTTGGCGGCAGCTGGTGGTTCGCCAACCCCGAGATCGCCTGGCGCTATACCGGCTACAGCCTCGACGAGCCGGTGCCCGGGGGCTTCGACCGCAGCCCGAGCCGCGAGCTGCCGATCACCAGCTTCGATGCTGGCCTGGTGTTCGAGCGCAGCCTGGAGTGGAGCGGACAACCGCTGCTGCAGACACTGGAACCGCGGCTTTACTATCTGAACGTTCCCTACCGCGACCACGATTCCATTCCGCTGTTCGACACCCGCGAACTGAGCTTCGGCTGGCCGGGGCTGTTCCGCGACAACAGTTTCGCCGGCGCCGACCGTCAGAGCGATGCCAACCAGGCCACCCTGGCGCTGTCGACCCGCATCTTCGGCGCCAACGACGGGCGCGAGCGACTGTCGGCCAGCCTCGGTCGCATCGTCTACTTCGATGCGCCGCGGGTCGGCCTCGATGGCGAGTTGACCGAGCAGCCGGAAGGCTCGGCCTGGGTTGGCGAAGTGAACCTGGCTTTTGCCGACAACTGGGA
>DASUOA010000031.1:0-2456 GCA_036276895.1 Arenimonas sp.
GTGTCGACGGCGAGACGGTTGGCCAGTTCGGCATCGAGTGGAACGAGGTCGCCGACAGCGACCAGATCATGCTCTGTGCCTTCGTCTACCACCAGCTGCTGGAGCAGGGCGGCGGCCTGTAGGCGCCGGATGCGGCCGACCTGCTAAATTGGCGGCTGCATTTTCTGCCGGAACCCGCCAGTGGCCGTGGCCGCCGAACCCAATACCGCCGACTCTGCCGAAGCCCGCATCGCCGCGGCGCTGATCAGCCGTGGCCGACTCAAAGAGGCCGACCTCGGCCGCGCCCAGCGCCTGCACCAGGAGTCCGGCGGCTCGCTGCTGGCCTTGTTGGTGCGGTTGGGCATGGTTTCCGAGCGCGACATGGCCGAGGCCGCGAGCGAAGTGCTGGCCTTGCCGCTGCTGTCGAGCAAGGACGCGCCGGAGCAGGCCCCGGAGGGTGTCGAGCTGTCCCTGCGCTTTCTCAAGCAGTACGCGGTCTGCCCGATTGCGGCGAGCGAAACGGCGATCGATCTGCTCTGCGCCGACCCGCAGGACGCCTATGCCGCCGAGGCGGTGCAGCTGGCGACCGGCCGTGCGGTGTCGGTGAAAGTCGGGCTCCGCGCCGAGATCGCCGACTTGATCGAGCGCTACTACGGCGCCGGCCGCTCGGCCATGGGCGCCATCGTCGAGAACCTGGGCGACGACGGCAGTGCCAACGAAGACGATGTCGAACACCTGCGCGACCTCGCCTCGGAAGCGCCGGTCATCCGCCTGGTCAACCTGCTGATCCAGCGCGCGGTCGAACTGCGCGCGTCCGATATCCATGTTGAGCCCTTCGAGACGCGCCTGAAGGTGCGCTACCGCGTCGATGGCGTGCTCGAAGAGGGCGAATCGCCACCGGCCAATCTCACCGCGGCGGTGATTTCGCGCATCAAGATCATGGCCAAGCTCAACATCGCCGAGCGCCGGTTGCCGCAGGACGGCCGCATCATGGTCCGCGTGCAGGGCAAGGAGCTCGACCTGCGTGTGTCGACCGTGCCCACCGCGCACGGCGAGTCGGTGGTGATGCGCCTGCTCGACCGCGGCGCGGTGGTGCTCGATTTCGAGCAGCTCGGCTTCACCGACGAGTTCATGGCGCGCTTCCTCAAGGTGCTGGAGCAGCCGCACGGCATTCTCCTGGTCACCGGTCCCACCGGCTCGGGCAAGACCACTACGCTGTACACCGCGCTATCCAAGCTCAACACCGATGATGTGAAGATCATCACCGTCGAGGATCCGGTCGAATACCAGATCGAGGGCATCAATCAGATCCAGGCCAAGCCGCAGATCGGCCTCGACTTCGCGCATGCGCTGCGTTCGATCGTCCGCCAGGACCCGGACATCATCATGATCGGCGAGATGCGCGACCTCGAGACCTGCCGCATCGCCATCCAGTCCGCGTTGACCGGCCATCTCGTGCTCAGCACCTTGCACACCAACAACGCCGCCGGCGGCATCACCCGCCTGCTCGACATGGGCGTTGAGGATTACCTGCTGACCTCGACCATCAACGGCATCCTCGCGCAGCGCCTGGTGCGTCGCATCGAGCCGACGTATGCGGAGAAGTACGAGGCGATGCCGGAGGTGATCGAGGAGTTCGGCCTGCGCCGCTTCCAGCCCGAAGGCCCGATTTACCTCTACCGCCCGATGCCCTCGGCGCTGACGCCGACCGGCTACCTCGGCCGCACCACCATCATGGAATTCCTGGTGATGGACGACGCCCTGCGTCGCGGCATCATGCAGCACGCCGGCATGGGCGAGCTCGAAGACCTGGCGCGCCAGTCCGGCATGCAGACCATGTACGAGGACGGACTGCGCAAGGCGCTGCAGGGCCAGACAACCATCGAGGAAGTGCTGCGCGTGACGCAGGACGGTTGAGTCGGCGCGCTTGCAGCGGCGGCTCGCTCGCGCATTGCGATCGATCCTAATTCGGACTAAATTAGGACCGGCCGTTTTCGGAGCTGAAGACCATGCGCTACTCGACCCAAGTTAAGCCGATCAGCTACTTGAAAGCGCATGCGGCTGACGTGCTGCTGCGTATCGCTGAAGACCGTGTGCCGCTGCTCATCACCCAAAATGGCGAGGCCAAGGCGGTGCTGCAGGATGTGGCGAGTTACGAGGAAACGCAGGAGGCGCTGGCGCTGCTGAAGGTGCTCGCCCTGGGCAACCGCGACGTCGCCGAGGGTCGCGTGCGGCCGGTTGCCGAGGTGGCGGCGCGCCTGCGGCAACGGCGGGCGATGGCGGAGTGACGCCTGCGCGCAGGCTCCCGGTATTGCTGACGGCCGGGGCGGAGCGGGATCTCGAATCGATCCACGATTTTGTCGCAGGCGCCGACGGCGAGTTGAAGGCAGGGCGCCTACAGGATCGGCTGCTGGAGCAGGTCGAAGCATTGTCACGGGTGCCCGAACGCGGCGCCGTGCCGAGAGAGCTGTTGGCGC
>DASUOA010000032.1:0-4431 GCA_036276895.1 Arenimonas sp.
TTCTCGAAATCGACGAGGATGAAATGCTTGCCCATGGCGGGTGCCGGATGCGAGGGGAGATTGATCATAGCTCGCGTATTGCCGCCGTTCGGACTGGTCGCGTGCTTGCCTACAGGAGTAGATTGCAGGTTGCATGCGCCCGGCACGGGCCTAATGCTGCAGTCGAATCGATTGACCGTCGGGAACAGGCCCGGTCGAAGGCTTCGGGCCCAGGGGCCGCTCCGGTCGAACCCCGGGAGGAATCTCATGTTCAAAACGTCGAGCCAGATCATCCAGCCGGCCCTGTGCGCCGCCCTCGTGCTTTTGTTCAGTCCGTCGGTCGCCAGCGCCGATTGCATCGATGCCGGCCTGAAAGGCGTCAGGACCGTGCTCGATCACCTGTACGAGGAAATGGAAAGCCCCGAGCCAACCGAGGCGAACATGGAAAAACTCCGCCTTGCCTTGTTTTTCCGCGATCGCAATGCCTTGCCGAAGATTCCGGGCGAGGTCACGGTGAGCTACGCCGAGTCCGAAGGTGGTATCGATGGCACCGTCTCCTGCCCGATCAACGGCGAAATGATCGCGCAGCCGTTTCGATGGACGCCGAACAGCGAGCTCGAGCTGCAGGGCCGCATGCGTCAGTGAGTTTCGGGCGCAGGCTCCTGGCGCGTTGACCGGCCACAGCGGCTTCGCGGGTTAAACTGCCCGGCTTCGCCATATCTCCGCCACCGCGCCCCGCGCGCTGGCCGGCTCCCCACGGATGTTTGTTGTGCCCACTATCGATTCGCCCCTCGCCACACCCGCGTCCACCTTCGACCCGACGGACCCTGGCCAAATTGACCAGCTGCGCGCTGCGATGCAGCTGCTCGAAGCGCTCGCCGCCGATGCGTCGTTGCTGACCGCACTGCCCGAGGCGGATCGCAAGCGGCTCAAGCAGGCGGTGACGCGCATCCACAATCCCGACCCGGTCGCGCATCGGCAGCGGCTGCGGGCGCTCAAGCGCGAGCGTGCAGCGGAGAAAATCCGCCAGGACGATGCCGTGCTGAACGAAACCGGCATTCGCACCCTGCGCCGCAAGCCGGTATTCACCACACCCAACTATTTTCCGCCGGCCGGGTTTCTCGCCAGCGACCGCGAGGTGGACGAGCCGGAGCGTCGCGAATCTATCGAGCCGCAGCATTGCTATGTCTGCAAGAAGAAATATTCGCTGATCCATCATTTCTACGACCAGCTGTGTCCCGAGTGTGCCGAGTTCAATTTCCACAAGCGAACCGAAACCGCCGACCTGCGCGGACGCGTCGCGCTGCTCACCGGCGGCCGGGTGAAGATCGGCTATCAGGCTGGCCTGAAGCTGCTGCGTGCTGGCGCCACGCTAATCGTCACCACGCGGTTTCCGCGCGACTCGGCGGCGCGCTATGCCAAGGAGCCCGACTTCGCGCAGTGGAGCGAGCGGCTGGAGATTTTCGGCCTCGACCTGCGCCACACGCCGAGTGTCGAAGCCTTCTGCCAGATGTTGATTGCAACCCGGCCGCGGCTGGATTTCATCATCAACAATGCTTGCCAGACGGTGCGTCGCCCGCCGGATTTCTATGCGCACATGATGGCCGGCGAGACCGCCGCGCATAGCGACATGCCCGAGCCGGTGCGCAAACTGGTGGGCGGTTACGAAGGCCTGCGCGCTTGCGACCTGCTGCCTGGCGCCACGGAGCTGTCGCAGCTCGCCACACCGTCATCGGCACCGGGCCTGACGCATGCGGCCGAGCTGTCACAAGTGCCGTTGTTGGCGGACGAATTGCTGGGCCAGAAGCATCTGTTCCCGGAGGGCCGGCTGGACCAAGACCTGCAGCAGGTCGATCTGCGCGGGCGCAACTCCTGGCGCCTGCTGATGGCCGAGGTGCCGTCGGTGGAGTTGCTGGAGGTGCAGCTGGTCAATGCCGTGGCGCCGTTCATTATCAACGCACGACTGAAGCCGCTGATGCTGAAGACGCCGGAGCGTGACAAGCACATCGTCAATGTCTCGGCGGTCGAGGGGCAGTTCTACCGCAACTTCAAGACCACCCGGCACCCGCACACCAACATGGCCAAGGCGGCGCTGAACATGATGACGCGCACCGCCGCCACCGACTACCAGGGCGACGGCATCCACATGAACAGCGTCGACACCGGCTGGGTGACCGATGAGGATCCGATTGAGCTGGCCGAGCGCAAGACGCGCGAAGAGCGTTTCCATCCGCCGCTCGACATCGTCGACGGTGCGGCGCGTATCGTCGACCCGATCATCGCCGGCATCAACAGCGGCGAGCATGTCTGGGGCCAGTTCCTGAAGGACTACGCGCCGACTGACTGGTAAGGATTGACGGGGCAACGCATTTGCCTAGCCGCTGAAATAGGCGCCGACGAACCCGATCGTGTTGCCGGCGCCGTGCGCAAGAATGACCGGCCACAGGTTTTTTCTGCACAGGAGATAGCCAAAGCCGTAGACCAGGCCGCCGAGGCCGGAGCCGAGCATGGCCGCCTCGCCCTTGCCCATATGGCCCAGGCCGAAAACAAGCGCTGAGATCACCGCGGCCAGCAGCCAGCTTCTCGTCGTGTCACCAAACAGTCTGGCGAGATAGCCCATCAGCAGGCCCCTGATCAGAACCTCTTCCCCGATCACGATCAGCCACATGATCGGCAGCAACGTGAGTAGCAGCGCAAGGTCGCCTGCAAGAGGCAGACTCCGTGAAATTTTTGGCGGCAACAACTCCAGAAGCGGTCCGGCGGCGACGGCGACCAGCACGCGCATCACCAATATCGCGACTGCCCAATAGAGAATCCATCGTATCTGTTGCAAGCGGGTCGTATCGAAGTTGGGCCAACTAAGGCCAAGACGCGCCAGGCTCCCGCCTCTGAGCAGGAATACCCATAGCAACAGTGCGGACAGGCAGAAGGATGGAATTGTCCGGCCCAGCACCGGAAGCCACTCGAAAACGTACGCATAAGTCTCGGAGTCCCTGGCCTTCATCAGCAGGGCGAAGGCGACGAATGGCAGGAGGTAGAGAATCGCGCCGGCGTCGCGCTGTTGAGTTTCGACGGGGGTTGTCATGGACGTCACTATTGAAGACGAGTGGGGGCGGCGCGAGTAGCCGCTGTCAAAGAGCAGCGCACAGGGTATGGGCTCTTGAAGGCTGCGTATTGAACGATCGTGCGAGAGCCCGCCAGCCGCTTCGTCGCAAGACGAGCGGCTGCGTGGCACGCGAAGCTCGACGCGGCGCCTGCGCGCTTGCAGGTGGAAAACGCCACCACTGGCTGCCTGTGTCGGCCCCGGTCAACGCTGCGAGAGGGCCTGCCCTTGCTGACCGATGCACTGCCTCCAGCGCCCCGGGGTGAGGCCATGCGTGGCCTTGAACTGGCGCTGCATGTGGCTCTGGTCGCTGAAGCCGCAGGCCACGGCGGCCGTCGCTGCGCTGTCGCCGCGCAACATGCGCTCACGCGCGGCATCGAGGCGACGCATCAGCAGGTAGCGATACGGGCTGGTGCCATGCAGGACGCGAAAGTCCCGCGACAGCTGCCAGCGGTCCTGGCCGGTGGCGTGTTCGAGGTCGGCCATCTGCACCACCTGATCCAGATGCGCGTGGATATAGTCACACGCGCGCTGCGTGGCAAGCAGGTCGACGACCGATGCCTGCTCCTTGCTGCCGCAGGCATTGGCCAACGCGCGGGCAATCTGCACCACGCCGTCGGCCAGTTGAAACGAGTCCGGCGGCCCGACGCCGCCAATCAGCAAGTCGCTCACGGCCTGCTTCAGTTGCGGGTCGGCAGAGATTCCGCCGCGGACAAATGGCAAAGCCTGTCCGGGCAGCAGTGATCCGATCGACTCCGGCGGCACCGCGATCGCCCGGTAGCCGAATCCGGCTTCGGTGCCCGCGCGGCCATCATGCAACTCGTCCGGATGCAGAACGACCAGATCCCCCGGCAGCGCATGCCGCGTGCAGCCCCGGTAGTCGAAGCACTGCACGCCTTGCGTGGTGAGTCCGAAAATGTAGACATCGTGGCGGTGCGGCGAAAAGGCCTGCTCTTTCAAGAAGGCGCTGAAACACCTGACCTGCAGTTCTGGGCAATCGACTCGCATGGCTTGGGCGCTGGTCACTCCAGCAGTGGACCATGAAATGAAGCCTCCCGAACGCTCTTCGAGCCATTACCGATGGCCCATGCGGGACGCCAGGTGCGCTATCGCACAGTCGAAGGCAGTTCGCGCGCGCAATCGCGGCCAGCAATCGAGGTGTTGATTAACTCCTGCGTCAGCCGTTTTCGATTGCGGGGAATGTAGGCGGAGCGTTGCAGATCGTCGCGCGTGGGGAAACCGACCACACACAATGGGGTGGCTTGAAAGCTGTTGACAGTTCTTCGGCGATTGAAAGCCATCCACTGTTGGCATCCGGTTGTCCGGCCTGCCAGGTGTACCGTCTGGCC
>DASUOA010000033.1:0-3826 GCA_036276895.1 Arenimonas sp.
CCGGCGCGCAGCCGCCGCAGCAGCTGCGCCGGCGGCCGCTGCGGATCGCCCTGGCGATGCGCGAAGTAATGCAGACCGTAGTCCACGGCCACGCCGACCAGACTGGCTCCGAACACCAGCGCCAGCATGTGAACGCGGCCGAAGACCAGTGCCGTCAGCGCCAGCCCGGCCGCACACCCGATCAGCAAAGACAGACACAGCAGCAGCAACGGTCGCAGGCTGCGAAACACCAGCCACACCATCAGCATCACCGCCAGCAACGAACCGAGCCCGATACTGCCGACCTCGTAGCTGGCCCGCGCGGCGGCGGCCTCGGCGTGCAAGGGCACGCCGCCGCGCAGCACGCGCAGCGCGGCAGCGTCGCCAATCCGGCTCGCCGCGAGGTTCACGGCGGCATCCAGCGCATCCGCCAACGGTCGCTTGCCATCAAGCTGGAAGGCGCCGGCGCGGGTCTCGAAGCGCAGCACGATCCAGTGCAGTGGTGCCTGGTCGAGTGCGGTCCAGCCGTCACGCGCATACAGGCCACTGCCGATGCGATCCTGCCACCACGCAGGCCACAGCCCCAGCGGATCGTCCTGCCAGCGCAGCAGGCCGCCCGCGGGTGCGGGCCCGTAGAGACGCGCCAAGGCGACATCGGCGAGCTCCTGCTCGCTGGCGGAATCGAGCCAGGCGCGTTGCGCCGGCGTCAGCAACGCGCGGCGGTAGGGCGCGAGTTCGGAGGTGGCTGTCGCCAACGCATCCGTGTCCGTGCCTGCGGCACGCAGAGGCGATGATGGTGCATCCAACGCGGCGGCGAAAGCTGTCGCCGCCTCCTGCAGATTTGCCCAGCTGGAATTCCCCAGCAACACCACGACCTGCCGGCTGGTGCCTGCCGCCATGTTGCGCTGCGCCGCTGCGGCCAATGCATCATCCGTAGCACCCGGCAGCAAGGCCATGATGTCGGTGTCGATGCGCATCGCGCGCCAGAACGACAGCTGTTGCAGGCCGAGCAACAACACCAGCGCCAGCCACAGCAGGGCGAGCACGCGATGAAGCCGTCCCGGGCGCGTCGCCTCATTCAAACTGCGCGACCTCATCGCTGCTCAGCGTGGCCGGCACTTCGCTCAGCTCCAGGAAGCGGATGTGGGTGCTGTCGCCGCCGGGCTCGCTGATCGTGATTTGGCGGACATAGCGGTCACCGGCCAACTCGACCCTGGCAATCGCCTTGCGCATGTCGACTTCGCGCGGCTGCAAGCGCAGCGTCCAGCTGCCATCTGCGTTCAAGGTCTGCTCGGCCTCGAACTGCTGCGTCAAGGCTTCCAGGTCACCCGCAAGCAGCGCCAGCAACAGTGCATTGAGCGCTGAGAGTGCCGGCGTCCGCGTACCATCGAGTAGCACCCGCGTGCTGCCATCGGGCAGCCGCGTCAGCAGCCGCGCACGGGTCAACACCATGCGCGAGGCGAAGGGCTCGCGGGTGTCCCAGAGCATGCCGTGATCGCGAGCCAACAGGAACACGCCGCGCGATCGCAATGGATTGCGGAACCCCTGCAGCTGTCGCACCTGCTCGAACTGACCGCGCAACACCGGGGCATCGACCAGGCGTTGGCGCACGCCATCGACCGTTTCGGCTGCGCAGGCAGCGGAAGCCCACATGCCCAGGCAGACCAGGAGCGAAATCAGGACGCGCACGCCGGCACTCCCAGTCGTTGCAGCAGCACCGGCGGCGACACGAAGCACATCTCGCCGCTTTGGATGTCAACCGCGACCTGGATGCTGAAGGCACGGGTCAGCACGCTGCCGTCATCGGCATCGCTGATGCGGTACTCGATCTTCAGGCGGTTCTCCCACTCGACGATCTCGGCACGCACACGCAGGCGCTGGCCGAAGCGCGCCGGACGCACGTATTTGCTACGCAGGTCGACGATCGGCCACAAATAGCCGGAGTCGCGCATTTGCGGATAGTCGTAGTCGAAGCGTTGCAGCAAGGCGCAGCGCGCCAGCTCGAAATACTTGATGTAGTTGCCATGCCAGACCACTTCCATCGGATCGAGATCGTGGAATGCCGGTGACAGCTCAATCTCGGCAACGAATTCAGGTTTCATAGAGACCCCACTGTTCGTCGCGGATGGCCGCCACCATCGAGCGCAGCTCGCCATCGAGGGCGCGGTCCTCGACCACCAGCGCGATGCGCTCGGCGAGATCGGCATGCATGGCCTGCAGTCCCGGCGACAGGCACAGACCGGCATCGAGCTCGCGACGCAGCTCGATGCCTTGGCGCGCGGTGATCAGCAATGCCGCCGCGACCTGCTCGGTCAGCTCCAGCACGCGCAGGCAATCGCGGGCGGCGATGGTGCCCATGCTGACCTTGTCCTGGTTGTGACACTCGGTCGAACGCGAGAATACCGACGCTGGCATGGTCAGCTTGAGTGCCTCCGCGGTCCAGGCCGATGCGCTGATCTGCAACGCCTTCCGGCCAGGGCTGATCGCCGCGCGCGGCCCGGCGGCACCGGACAGATTGCGCGGCAGGCCATGGTTGAAGCGGGTATCGACCAGCAGTGCCATCTGCCGGTCCAGCAGATCGGCGAGATTGGCAACGGCCGACTTCAGCGTATCCATCGCCATGGCGATATGGCCGCCATAGAAGTGACCACCGTGCAGCACCATCTCCTGCTCGGCATCGATCAGGGGGTTGTCGTTGGCGCTGTTGAGCTCGTTCTCGATCATCGACTGCAGCCACGGCAGCGCGTCTTCCAGCGCGCCGATGACGTGCGGCGCGCAGCGCAACGAGTAGCGGTCCTGCAGGCGCTGTTCATTGCGCGGCGGACGGTCGCTTGACAGGTCAGCCCGCAAGCGCGCGGCCACCCGTTGCTGGCCCGGATGCGGCTTGGCAGCAAACAGGGATTCATCGAAGTGGTGGGCGTTGCCGGCGCTGGCCAGCACGTTGAAGGCGGTGATGCGCGTCGCCAGTCGTGACAGGTAATCTGCGCGCTGCCACGCGAGACAGGCAAGTCCGGTCATCACTGCGGTGCCATTCATGATCGCCAGACCTTCCTTGGGCCGCAGCCGCAGCGGCTGCAGGCCATGCGCAGCCAGTGCTTCGGCGGCGGGCCGAACGCGACCTTGATGCAGCACGTCGCGCTCGCCGCACAACACCGCGGCAACGTAGGAGAGCGGCGTCAGGTCGCCACTGGCACCGACCGAGCCCTCGGCCGGAATCAGCGGCAGGATGTCGTGCTGCAACAGCGCTTCGAGCTGCTGCAGCAGACCAAGGCTGACGCCGGACATTCCCTGCGCCAGTGACTGCAGCCGTGACAGCAACACCGCACGCGTTTCCTGCGCATCGAGGAAGCGACCAAGACCGCAGCCGTGGTAGGTATAGAGATGGTGTGGCAGCTCGGCGATCAGCTCGGCGGGAATCACCACCGTGCAGGAATCGCCATAGCCGGTGCTGACGCCGTACACCACGCCGTCTTCGGCGATCAGCCGATCCACGAATTCGGCGCCGCGATTGATGCGACGGCTGAAGGCCTCGCCCGTGTCGAGCTTCACCTGTGCACGGGCACAGGCGGCATCGACGACCTCGGCAATGCCGATACGCCCGCCGTCGATGGTGACGACGCGGTTCCTGTCAGGCGCGGCTTGCATGTGCATCTTGGTCCCAGAACGGAAAGAAGTTGAACCAGTCGTAAGGCGATTCGCGCAAGCGCGCCTGCATCCAGGCCGCGAACTGCGTCGCGTAGTGTTCCAATGCCGCCTGGCGGTCGCCGCGCGGCAACATTACGCGCTCGGCGAGCACCGCCACCTTGGCGTGGTATCCGGCGCCTTCGTGCAGGCAGGCGAGCTGGTA
>DASUOA010000034.1:0-5527 GCA_036276895.1 Arenimonas sp.
CGTGGCACGCCCCTTCCGTAAGCGGCGAGCAGGGCCTTGTGCGCGAGGATGTTGACCAGTCGCGGAACGCCGTCACTGGATTCAGCCAGCAGGCGCAGCGCCGCGGCGTCGAACAATTCGCCATCGCCATGACCGGCCACACGCAGGCGGTGCTGCACGTAGTGCGCCACGCCGTCGGCATCCAGCGGCTGCAGCCGATGGCTGAAGCTGATGCGTTGCCGCAGCTGACGGAGATCATCGCGGCCCAGTCGCTCGTCGAGTTCCGGTTGGCCGAGCAACACCACTTGCAACAGTTTGCGTTGCTCGGTCTCGATGTTGGTGAGCAGGCGGATCGCCTCCAGCGTCGGCTTCGGCAAGGCCTGCGCTTCGTCGATCAGCAGCACCGGGCGGCGGCCCTGTGCCACCAGCTCGACCAGGCGCTCGGTGATCAGGCGCAGTACGCGGTCCTGGCCGGCATTGCCGGGCAGTTCGATGCCGAGTTCGCGCGCCAGGCTCAGGCGCATCGAGGCCGGCGATTGGTCGGGGTTGGGAATCCAGGCGGTGAAAAAGCTGCTGTCGAGCTGCGCCAACAGGGTGCGGCAGAGCAAGGTTTTGCCGAGGCCCACCTCACCGGTGAGCTTGAGGAAACCCTCGCCGTCGGCCAGCGCCACTCGCAGCATGTTCAAGGCCTGCTGGTGGCTGCTGCCGGGATAGAAGTAGCTGGTGTCCGGCGTCAGCCGGAACGGCGATTCGCGCAGGCCGAAGTGTTCGCGGTACATGGTAGCCGCCGTGCGGCGCGCCCTTACTGCGCCATGTCGCGCAGCCGCTGCGCGCTGGCTTCCGCCTCGCGGCGGAAAGCCTCGTCATCGACCACGGTGGCGCGCAGCAGGATCACCAGCTCACTCTTGCGCGTGCTGCGGCTCTGGTGCTTGAACAGGTTGCCGATGCCGGGGATGCGTGACAGCCCGGGAATGCCGCCGTCACTCTCGCTCTGGCTGTCCTTCATCATGCCGCCGATCACCACCAGGTTGCCGCTGCGGGTGCGCACCACCGAGTCGGCTTCGCGCACGGTGGAGAAGGCCAGCGGCAGGCTTTCGTCGAGGCCGCTGACGGTGAAGTTCTTGGTCTGGTCGGTGACTTCGCTGATGGTCGGGTGGATATGCAGAATCACCTCGCCCGCGGCGCTGATCTGCGGCGTGACATCGAGCGCGATGCCGGAGAAGAACGGCGTCAGGATGATGTTGCGGTTGGAGGCCGAGCCGGCGCCGCCGGTGGTGGTGTTGCTCTGCACGCCGGTGACGAAGAACTCGTCGGAGCCGACCTTGATCACCGCCTTCTGGTTGTTGACGGTGGCCACCCGCGGGCTCGACAGCACCTGGGTGCGGCCCTGCGATTCGAGCAGTTCGACGAAAGCGTTGAAGTCCTTGTAGTTCAACGCCGCCGAGAAGGCGCCGCCAAAAGGATTGCTGCCCAGGCCGCCGAGCGAATTGAAGGGCACGAAGTTACCGCCGGCATCGAACAGGTCGAGCACGCTGGTGGGATTGTCGCCTTCACCGGCTTCGCGGCGCTGGCCGATCACCGCCGCGGAATCGGCATTCTCGCGCAGCAGGGCCCAGTCGATGCCGGCCTGGAAGCCGTCGCGCAGCTCGACCTCGACGATCTTGGCTTCGAGGATCACCTGCCGCGCGGCGATCGATTGCATCCGCTTGAGCACATCTGAGACCGCGCGCAGCTCGCCCGGCAGCGCGCGCACCACCACCACGCCGGACATCGCATCGACGATCACGCTGCGGCCGTCGGCATTGCCGACCAGAGCGACGATCGAGCGTTCGAGGCTCTCCCAAAACGACGCATCGGACTCGGTTTCGATGCGGGTCCCGGCGAGTTCGCGGCTGGTCGCCTGGTCGGTGACCACCGGCGTGGCGCCGCCTTGCTGGGTGCTGCTCTGGCCGGTTTCGGTCGATTGCCCGGAGCTGACCCGGGTGCGCGACTGGCCGCTGCGACGGATATTGAGGTAGTCGATCTCGAACACCTGGGTACGCAGCACCGCGGGTTGCACGATGAAGGTATTGCCCTGGCGGCGGAACTCGTAGCCGAATGCTTCGCGCACCACGTCCATGGTTTCCGGCAGGGTGACACCGCGCAGCTGCAAGCTGATCAGACCGGGTAGCTCGCTGCCAACCACGATGTTGTAGGGCGTGTCGGCAGCCAGCGACATGAAGAAGGCGCGTGCCGGGATGTTCTCCACTGATACATCGAAGCGCGGCTCCTGCCAGGCCAGCGCGGCCGGGTCGGGCTGGCTCGGCGGCGGCAGCAGCGCAGCGGCGACTTCCGGCGGCGGCGCGGCCGGTGCCTGCGCGGCTTCGGCGACCACATCGGCCATGCGCGTGTCGCCCTGTAGCGGGCCGGTGCTGGCGCAGGCGGTCAGCAGCAGGGACGCGATGACGATGGCAGCGCGGCGGGCGTATGGGTTCATTCGTGACTCCCTGGATTCGACGTCGGCGTCTTGCCGATCGCGACGAACATCGACAGCGTGCGTCGCTGTCCGTCTTCGATGAGTTGCACCTGGCCATTGTCGATGCGCAGCACGCGGGCGTTGCCGACGCGCTCGCCCTCGCGGACGGTCTGGCCGTTGATCACTGCCAAGCGCTGATTGCTGGCGATGCGGGTGGATTGCAGGACCCAGCCGCCCTCGCTGGCCGCGGCCGTTGGCGCGGTGTCGAAGCGCCGGGTCGGATCGGACAGCGCCTGTGCCCCGGCAACCGTCGCGACGAGCGAAAGGATGAGAGTCAGCGCGATCCTAGACACCGAGCCACCCCGACTTGAGGCTGAGCGAATGCAGGGTCAGCGTGAGCCGGCTGCGTTGTTGCTCGTCGACCGCCAGCGTCAGCTCGGTCCAGACGAACTCCCAGGGCAGGGCATCGAGCTGCTGCAGGAAGCGCAGCAGTTCGAGGTAGCCGCCCTCGACTTCGATGCGCAGGCCGTGGCGCCAGATTGGTGGCAGCCCGGCGGCGCTTTCGAGATTCAGCGGCTCGCCCGGCAAGCTGCCGATGGCGACCAGGCGCAGGCCCTGCTGCTTGGCGAGGATCGCTTCCAGCACCGAGCCCATCTGCTGCGGGTCGATCAGGCTGCGGGTGGCGTCGCCGAGCTGGCCGTCGACGGTTTTGCGCTGGTTCTGCAGCAGCTCCAGTTGCAGGCGCAGTTCGGCCAGCGGGTCGCGGTTGCGTTGCGAGGCCAGCGCCTGGATCGAGCCATTGAGGCCGGCGACGGTGTTGCGCGCATTCTCCATGCGCTCGGCGAGCTGCTTGCGCTGGACGCTGAGCGGGCCCATCAGGAAGGTCTGCCAGCCGCCCCACAGCACCAGCAGCAGGATGATGGCGAGCATCGCGCGTTCGCGCAGGCTCATCGCGTCGATGCGGGTAGCGATGCGTTGCAGGCGCGCGTTGTTCATGGCGTCGCGACCTCGGCATTGCTGACCCGGAAGCGGATGCCGTCGCCCTCGGCCGGGCGCTCGAAGGACACGCTGTCGAATTCCAGTCCGGCGAAGGCGGGCTCCTGACCGAGCCGGCGCAGGTAACGCACCACCGCCGCAGGATCACCGCTCCCGCCTTCGAGGGTTACGCGATCGCCCCCTTGCGCCAGCTGCACACCATCGAGCCACAGCTCGCCGGCGCGATGCTGCCGCGCCAGTCCGGCCAGATGCGCGGAAAAGCCCTGGGGCTTGTCGGCCTTGCGTTCGCCGAGCCAGCGCAGCAGTTCCTGGCGCGAGGCCAGCTCGGACTGTTGCGCCTCGATCTGCTGCTTGAGTTCGCTGTCGTCGCTCAGCGCGGCGATCTCCTTGGCCAGCGTTTCGAACTGCGCCTGCGCCTGCACCTGCTGCGCTTCGAGCGTGGCGACTTCTTGATGCAGTCCGCGCATCTGCCAGCTGGCATAGCCGTAGATCGCGGCGAGGCCGAGCGCCACGACCAGCGTCGCTTGGGCGATGGTCGCGGCCGAGAAGACCTTGCGCTCGCGGCGGAAGATCGGTTGGTAGAGGTTGATCTGCTGGCTCACAGCAGGGTCTCCTCATGGCGCAGCGCGGTGCCGATCGCCATCAGGCAGCGCGCCTGTTCGGCTTCATCGATCGGGCGGGCGCAGTCGAGCATCTCGTTGAGATCGAGCCGGCGCACCGGCAGGCCGAGCTGGCGCTTGAGCCTTGATTCGATGCCGGAAAGACCCGGGCCGGTCGGCGCCAGCAGCACGCCGGCCAGCGTCGGTTGTCCAAAGTGGCGGTCGTAGTAGTCGATCGAGCGCTGGATCTCCAGCACGATGCCATCGATCAGCTTGTCCAACACCATGTCGAGCGGATCGCCATAGGGGTCGGCGTCGGCGGCCAGCGGCTTGTCGGCATTGGGCTGCTCGCGCAGCTTGGCGGCGCCGACGTCGATGCGACGCGCCAGGAACAGGTTCTGCTGCCGGGTAACGGTGATCAGGCCGTTGTGCTCGCCGAGTTGCAGCAGCACGCAGCCCGTCTGGTCTTCCGGTGCTTGTGCGGCGATGTTGCGCAGCGCCATCTCGGGGATGTCGATCACTTCGAGTTTCAGCTCGCCGCGCTCGAGGGCCTCGATACGTCCGCGCACCGCCGATTGCTTGGCGACGACGGCGTACATCATCACCTGGCCCTGTGCGTTCTGGCGCTGGCCGGGGATCTCGAAGACATCGATCACGGCATCATCGATGTGATAGTCGATCAGGTCCTTGATGCGCCAGCGCACTGCGGCGCGCAGCTCCGAGGGTTCGACCCGCGGCGCTTCGACCAGCAGTAGCTGGTAGTCGGACGGCGCCATCAGGGTGGCAGTGCGCGCTTTCTTCAGGCGCAGGCCTTGCAGGTCATGCTTGAGGTCGCGGTCTTCCTGGCCTGCCGGGCGATCCAGCCAGCGGACTTCAGCAAGTCGCGGGCGCGGGCCGCGGCTGCGGTCGATCACCGCCACCGAAAGTCCATCGCCGACGGCCACGCCGACCAGACCTTTGCGCGCGGCTTTTCCCCACCACTTGATTCGCAAGTCGCTCCCCTCGTGCGAACGAATACCTGTCGGTCCGCGCCAATATAACGGGAAAGCGTGCGCAGGAAACTCCCTGTCGGCGCGTCAGTGCCGACGCTGCACGGTCAGGGCGGCCAGGGCGCGCAAGGCGTCGGCGCCGGTGTCGAACTCGGACAGTGCCTCGTGCATGGTCGCGGCCAATGCCTGCAATCGCGTCTTGGCGCCATCGAGCCCGAGCAGCGCCGGATAGGTGAGCTTGTCCTGGGCGGCGTCCTTGCCGGCGGTTTTGCCGAGGCTGTGGCTGTCGCCTTCGACGTCGAGGATGTCGTCCTGGATCTGGAAGGCGAGGCCAAGGGCGCTGGCGTAGCGGTCCAGTTGCGCGACCCGGGGATGTTCGATGCCGGCGGCGACGGCGCCCATGCGCACCGCGGCGCGGATCAGGGCGCCGGTCTTGAGGGCGTGCATCCGCTCCAGCGCGGCAAGGAAAGTGGGGTCAGAGTGCACTTTCGCCGATGGCGAAAGTGCAC
>DASUOA010000035.1:0-11692 GCA_036276895.1 Arenimonas sp.
GCAGAAGTTCGGTGGGCAACTGTTGAAAATCAAGGACCGCAAGGACGGCGAGTTCTGCTACGGCCCGACCCACGAAGAAGTCATTACCGACTTCGCGCGCAACGAGCTGCGCAGTTACAAGCAGCTGCCGCTGAATTTCTACCAGATCCAAACCAAGTTCCGCGACGAGATCCGCCCGCGCTTCGGCGTGATGCGCGCGCGCGAGTTCCTGATGAAGGATGCCTATTCCTTCCACCTCGATGCCGAGTGCCTGGCGAAAACCTACCAGGCGATGTATGACGCCTATTCGCGGATATTCACCCGCCTCGGTTTGAGATTCCGCGCGGTCAATGCCGACACCGGTGCGATCGGTGGCAGCGCCTCGCATGAATTCCACGTGCTGGCCGATTCCGGCGAGGACGCGATCGCGTTTTCCGATGGCTCCGATTACGCCGCCAATGTCGAGATGGCCGAGGCCGTGGCGCCGGCGACACCGCGCCCGGCGGCGTCCGAAGTGCTGCGCAAGGTTGATACGCCGACGCAAAAGACCTGCGAGGAAGTCGCGGCGCTGATGGGTATCGCGCTGTCGCGCACGGTCAAATCGGTGGCGCTGATGACCGCCGAGGGCCAGTTCGTGCTGGCACTGGTGCGCGGCGACCACGTGGTCAATGAAATCAAGTTGGCGAAACTCGCCGGCCTGGCCGATTACCGGCTGGCGACCGAAGCGGAAATCCAGGAATACCTCGGCAGCCAGCCCGGATTCCTCGGCCCGCTCAATCCGGCCAAGGCCATCCGGATGATTGCCGATCGCAGCGTCGCGGCGATGGCGGATTTTGTGGTCGGCGCCAATGAAGTGGGATTCCATATTGCCGGCGTCAACTGGGGCCGTGACCTGCCGGAACCCGAGGTGGCCGATATCCGTAACGTGGTTGCCGGCGATCCGTCGCCGGACGGCAAGGGCCGATTGCAGATTGCCCGCGGCATCGAAGTCGGCCACGTGTTCCAGCTCGGCCAGAAATACGCCGAGGCGATGCAGGCGACCGTGCTCGATTCCAACGGCAAGGCGCAGGTGATGTTCATGGGCTGCTACGGCATCGGCGTCTCGCGCATCGTCGCCGCCGCGATCGAGCAGAATTTCGACGCCAACGGCATCCGCTGGCCGGCGGCGATGGCGCCGTGGCAGGTGGCGGTGTGCGTGATCAATCCCAAGAACGATGCCAACGTCACCGCGGCCGCCGAGGCGCTGCATGCCGAGCTGCAGGCCGCCGGTATTTCCGCCTGCCTCGACGACCGCGGACTGCGCCCGGGGCAGATGTTCGGGGATATCGAGCTGCTCGGCATTCCGCAGCGGGTGGTGGTATCCGAGCGCGGCCTGGCCGCCGGCAGTTTCGAATATCGCGCCCGCGATGCCGAAGCCGCCGAGCAATTCGACCGCGAGGGGCTGCGGCAGAAACTCGGCCTGGCCTGAGCTGCACCTGCAAGGAAACCTCGAATACCCGGCCGCGTGCCGGGTATTTCGTTTGCGCAGGAATAACCGCTAGTATCCGCGGCAGTATTCCAACGCACGGAGTTTCACCATGGCAATCGATATCGAAGGCTTGTCGGCCAAGGAACTGCAGACGCTGATCGCCAAGGCCAGCCAGCGCAAGAAGAAACTGGCCAAGCGCAAGCCGCTGGCGGCGGTGAAGAAGGAGCTGACGGCGGTTGCCAAGAAAGCCGGCTATACCCTGTCCGAGATTTTCGGCGGTAATGGCGCGGCCGCGCCGAAGACCCGCGCGCCGCGCAAGTCCGGCCCGAAAAAGGGTGGCAAGGTGCCGCCGAAATACCGCAACCCGGCCAATGCCCAGGAAACCTGGACCGGCCGCGGCAAGCCGCCACGCTGGATGGCGGCGGAAATCGCCAAGGGCAAGAAGCCGGAAGATTTCCTGATCGGCTGAGTCCGTGGTTCGCGGCGCGGGTCGCGGGCGGGATTACCTGCTCGCGACACGCCGTGAATACGTCCATGTAGGCTTGACGGCAGCCCACTCGCTCGCGCATTCCTGCGCGAGCGGCGGGACCGGGGAATGCCATCCATGGCATTCCCGTTCGGCGCCGGTGGGCGCCTCACCCATGCTGCCGACAGTCGCGATCAGGTAATCCCGCCCGCGACCCCTGTGACTTGATCGCGGCTCAAAGATTCCGCCGAGCCGGCACGAGCAGATTGCCGAACAGCAATCCCGCTACCAGCGCCACCAGCGCCGAGATCAGCAGAAAAGCGGTATCGAGCCCGAGCAGCACGTCGCGCTCCATCACGAAATTCAGGCTGCGGAAACCGACGCTGCCCGGCACCAGCAGGATGATACCCGGCACCCGGATCAAGGCCCCCGGCCGATTGCGCCAGCGCCCGTAGGCATTGCTCAGCGCCGCCACGCCCATGCCCGCGAAGAACACACTGCCGGGAAACTCGGCGCTCGACAGCCCGAACACATCGGTGCCCAGCCGCACCAGGCCGTAGCCGACGACGGCCGCCGCCATCGCCAACAGATAGTCGCGCCGTGAACACTGGAACAGCACCGCAAACGCGAACGCCGCCACCAGCAGCGAACCGAGTTGCAAAAGCGGCTGTGCGGCACTGACGGTGTCCTCCTGCGGCTGCCAGCCCAGCACCTGCACGATTTGCATCGCCGCCACGGTGCCGAAGGTGAGTTTGAGCAGGCTCATCATGGCGCCGGCGAAACGCGCGGTGCCCGACACCAGGTGCTGGCTGGAGAGCTCGGCAACCGCCGTAGTCAGCGCGAGGCCCGGCATCAGCACGATCAGCGCGGCGATGATCACGGTCTTGAGCGACAGCGCCACCACGAAGCTCGCCACAGCGGCGGCCAGCAAGGTGGCGACCAGCGCCGCGATCGCTTCCAGCGCCTCACTCAGCCGTGGCCGGCCGGCGCCGAGCATGAACAGCGCGCCGATGATCCATCCCAGCACGGCCGCGGTCGCGATGTTCGCCCAGCCGCCGCTGATCAACCCGGCCACCGAGGCCGAGGACAGACCAAAACACAGGGCTGTCAGCACCTGCCGCCGCCGCGATGACGGCCGGTCCAGCGCCAACAGCGCCGCGTGGCCATCGGCGAGGCTGCTGCGGCCGGCCAACACGTCTTCGGCGATGGCATCGGCGCGTGCCAGACGGCCGAGGTTCTGGTCGCCCGGCTCCAGCCGCACCACCCGGGTGATGCCGTAGGCGGGGCCGCGCACCGGATCGGCGAAGCTCAGGATCATGCCGGTCGGGTTCGACCAGATCTCGCATTCCAGCCCCAGTCGACGGGCCACCGCGACCACTGCGCCTTCCAGACGCTGCGCCGAGGTGCCATAACTGTGCAGCCGTCGCGCCAGCTCGGTGACGAACGAAGCCTTGGCCTCGTGCAGGTCATCAACGGAGGGGGCGAGCGGCGGCGTCATGGGGCGCAAGCATGGCATGCGTGCCATGAATGGCGCACCGATGCGTGCACCCGATGCCCGCTCGCGGCTATGCTCGCGGCAGGCGCACGCCGCGGAGCGACGATGCAGGATCGGCAGGGATGAAGGGCAAGCGGGCATGAACGACAACGGCGCGTCGCAACCGCCGCGCGTCGAGCCCAGTGCCGGCGATCCCGGCATCCTGCGCGCGCTCGGTGATTGGACCCTGGAGCATGCGCAGACCATGCTCGACCTGATCGAGTCGGCGCCGGATTCCGCCGTCGACATCGATGGTCGCGACATTCATCGCCTCGACTCCGCCGGCGTCATGCTGCTGTCGCGTTATGCCACCGCGGTTGGCCTGGGCATTGCCACGGTCGAAGTCAGCAGCAAGCACCAAAGCCTGATCGACAGTCTTGGGCATCTGTGCGAAGTCGCACCGCGCGAGGTCGAGCGCCCCAGCGGCTTCCGCGACATGCTGGCGCGCATTGGCCATTGGGTCGATTACTACCTGCACGAGGTGTGGCTGCTGCTCGGCTTCCTCGGCCTGACCCTGCAGACCCTGCTCGGCGTGCTGCTGCGTCCGCAGCGCATCCGCCTCACGGCGACCGTGCACCACATGGAGCAGGTCGGGCTCGACGCGGTGCCGCTGGTGATGCTGCTGTCGGCGATGATCGGCGCCGTGATCGCCTTCCTCGGCGCCACCGTGTTGCGCGATTTCGGCGCCGAGATCTTCGTCGTTGAACTGGTAGCCGTCGCCTACCTGCGCGAGTTCGGCGTGATGCTGACCGCGATCCTGCTCGCCGGTCGCACCGCCTCGGCCTTCACCGCGCAGATCGGCGCGATGCAGAGCGGCGAAGAGGTCGATGCGATGCGCACGTTGGGCCTGGATCCGATCGAGCTGCTGGTGCTGCCGCGGCTGTTCGCGCTGCTGCTTACCCTGCCACTGCTGACCTTCCTGTCGATGATCGCCGGCATCCTCGGCGGCATGGCGGTGACCGTGCTCAGCCTCGGCCTGTCGGCGGAGATGTTCTTCGTGCGCATGCAGGAGATGGTCTGGTACGGGCACCTGTGGGTCGGCTTGTCGAAGGCGCCGATCTTCGCCCTGGTGATCGCCGTGATCGGCTGCCTCGAGGGCTTCCAGGTCAAGGGCAGCGCCGAGTCGGTCGGCGAGCGCACTACTTCGAGCGTGGTGCAGACGATTTCCTGGGTGATCCTGATCGACGCGCTGGCGGCGATGTTCTTCATGGAGATGGACTGGTGAGCGCGCTGCCCGCCGATGCCGCAGCGCAGGCGGAGATTCCGCTGGCGATCCGCGTGCGCGGCCTGGTCAATCGCTTCGGTACGCAGACCGTGCACGACGGCCTCGACCTCGACGTGCGCCGCGGCGAGATCCTCGGTGTAGTCGGCGGTTCGGGCACCGGCAAGTCGGTGCTGATGCGTGCCATCCTCGGCCTGCGCCGACCGCAGGGCGGGAGCATCGCGGTGCTCGGCATCGACGCGCTGTCGCAGTCCCAGCGTTCCAGCAAACTGATCGAGACCAACACCGGCGTGCTGTACCAGAACGGCGCGCTGTTCTCCTCGCTGACCGTGGTCGAAAACGTGATGGTGCCACTGCGCGAGCACTACCCGCAGTTGCCACTGGACATGGTCCACGACCTGGCGCAGATCAAACTGCGTTTGGTGGGGTTGGGCGAGGAGGCGTGCGAAAAGATGCCGGCGCAGCTCTCGGGCGGCATGCGCAAGCGCGCCGGCATCGCCCGTGCCTTGGCGCTCGACCCGGCCCTGCTGTTCCTCGATGAACCCACAGCCGGCCTCGACCCGATCGCCGCGCAGGCGTTCGACCAGTTGATCCGCACGCTGCAGCAGGCGTTGGGGCTGACCGTGTTCCTGATCACCCACGACCTCGATACCCTGTATTGCATCTGCGACCGGGTGGCGGTGATCGCCGACCGGCGGGTGGTGATCAACGCGCCGCTGTCGGAGGTCGAGCGCTTTGATCATCCCTGGGTGCAGGAATACTTCCACGGCCCGCGCGGTCGCGCCGCGCACAAGGGCAAGGAGAGCTGAGTATGGAAACCCGCGCCAACCACGTGCTGATCGGTGCCTTCACCCTCGGCGTGTCGCTGTTGCTGGTGGTCTTCGCCCTATGGCTGGCCAAGTACACCGCCGACAAGGCCTTCGCCGAATACGACGTGATCTTCAGCGAAGCGGTCACTGGTCTGTCCAAGGGCGGCATCGTCGCCTACAACGGCATTGCGGTGGGCGAGGTGCGCGAGCTGTCGTTGGCCAAGGACGATCCGCGCAAAGTCGTCGCGCGCGTCCGCCTCGATGCCGATACGCCGGTGAAGGTCGATACCAAGGCCAAGCTCGCCATCGTCGGCCTGACCGGCGTGGCGCAGATCCAGTTCAGCGGCGGCAGCCCGGGCGCCGAGCGGCTCAAGGCAGTGCGCGACCAGCCGCGACCAGTGATCTATGCCGATACGTCGGCGTTGCAGAAGCTGCTCGAATCCTCGGAAGACATCGCCACCACCGCCAGTGAAGTGCTGCTGCGCATCAACCGGGTGCTGGCCGATGCCAATCTCGAACGCATCGAGCGCAGCCTGGCCAATATCGAGGGCGTGACAGCGGTGCTGTTCGAGGAGCGCAGTGACCTCGCCACCATGATCGAATCCGCGCGCGGCGCCGCCGAGCGGCTGGAACGTACCTTCGGCAAAACCGACGCGGCGATGACGCAGATCGACCGCGAGTTGCTGCAGCGCTTGCCGGGCATGGTCGACAAGCTCGAGCGCAGCCTGGCCAACATCGACTCGCTGACCGCGCAGGCCGACGGCATCCTCAAGGACAATCGCGGCGCCATCGGCGAATTCGGCAACCAGGGCCTGACCCAGGTCGGCCCGGCGGTCACCGAGCTGCGCGACCTGATCCGCGACCTCGACCGCACGGTCAAGAAACTGGACCGCAATCCGGCTGGCTTCGTGCTCGGCCGCGGCAAGCCCGAGGAGTTCGAACCATGAGCAAGGGAAGGCTATACGGCGCGGCGATCTTCCGCGGCAGCGTGACAGTCGGAGCAAGCGTGTTGCTCGCCGCCTGCATGTCCTTTGGCGACAAGACGCCGGTGGCGGTGTACGCGCCGCAGGTGCGAATCGAGCCGGTGGCGGACGCGCCGAAGGTGGACTGGTCGCTGCTGATCGCGCGGCCGCGCGCCGGCGATCTGCTCGACTCCGAGCGCATCGCGGTGCGCCCCGAGCCGGGCTTGCTGCAGCCCTACAAGGCCGCGGCGTGGTCGGAGCCGCTGCCCGATCTGTTGCAGTCGATGCTGCTGCGCGGCTTCGAGGATTCCGGCCGCATTCTCGGCGTCGCGCGCCAGGCCAGCGGCGTGCGTGGCGATGTGACGCTGTTGCTCGACATCCGCCGCTTCGAGTCCGAGTACCGCGCGCCGGAGCAGGCGCCGACGGTGGTGCTGGAAGTTCAGGCCAAGCTGGTGGCGCAACCGGCGGGCAAGGTGTTGGCGGCGCGGACTTTCAAGCAGGAAGCGGAGGCCGCCGGCGAGAAGTTGCCTGCGGTTACGGCCGCATTCGAGTCGGCGAGTTCGGCTCTGGTCGCGGAGATGGTCGGCTGGTCGTTGGAATACGGCGCCGGGTCCAAATAAAGCGGGCTGCGTCGCGGGTGCGCGCGGGTGGTGAGTCCGTTGCAGGACACGCCGTGAATACGTCCATGTAGGCTTCGCTTTGCCATCCATGGCAAAGAGAGTCCTGCAACGGACTCCCCGCCCACGCGCTTGTCACTTAACCGGCGTTTGAAATGCTGGCAACGCCGTCAAGACCGTGGAGCGCGGGCCGGCATCGGGTTTCACGACCGTGTTTTTCATGGATGAAAAACCCGAGCGTACATGGATGTATTCACAGCGTGTCGTGAAACCCGATGCCGGTCCGCGCTCCTGCGCAGTCCCGATCAAGCGAGCTTTTGTCGTTGTGCCACCAGCCCCTCGAGTTGCGTCGTCCACTCCGTCAATCGCTGACGTTCCTGGTCAACCACCGCCGCCGGCGCGTTCTGCACAAAGGTGGCATTGCCGAGCTTGCCATTGCACTTGCCGATCTCACCCTCGACGCGCTTGATCTCCTTGTCGAGACGCGAACGCTCGGCATCGAGATCGATCAGGCCGGCCAGCGGAATCAGCAGGCTCAGCTCGCCCAGCACCGCCGCGGCCGCAGCCGGCGCCTCGCCCTCGACGCGCATGATCGATTCGAGTCGGGTCAGGAACGACAGCTGTGCGCGATAGCGCTCGATGCGCGCATGGTCACTGGCCGAGCCACCCTGAACCAGACAGGGCACCGCCTTCGACGGCGCGATATTCATCTCGCTGCGGATCCGCCGCAGGCCGCTGACCGCTGACTTCAGCCACTCGATGTCACTCTCGGCCGCAGCGAAATCGCCACCGAAAGTCACCGGCCAATCGCAGGTACTGATGCTGCCGGCGTCGATGCCGAGCTGCGGCTTGACGTGCTGCCAGATCTCTTCGGTGACGAAGGGAATCAGCGGATGCAACAGACGCAGCAGCGACTCCAGCACGTACAGCAGGGTGTGCCGCGTCGACGCCGCGGCGACTGCGTCATCGCCCTGCAGCGCCGGCTTGGAGAGCTCCAGGAACCAGTCGCAGAACTCGTTCCAGGCAAACTCGTACAGCGCCTGCGACACCAGGTCGAAACGGTAGGCCGCGAACTGCGCGTCGACCTCGGCGATGCAGCGGTCAAGGCGGGCGAGGATCCAGCGCTCGGCTTCGGTCTTGGGGTCGGGCTTGCCACTGACCTGCACGCCCTCGCAGTTCATCAGCGCGAAGCGCGCGGCATTCCACAGCTTGTTGCAGAAGTTCTTGTAGCCCTCGCAGCGGGCGAGGTCGAACTTAATGTCGCGGCCATGCGTCGCCAGCGAAGCAAAGGTGAAGCGCAGCGCATCGGCACCGAAGGCCGGGATGCCCTCGGGGAATTCCTTGCGCGTCGCCTTGGCGATCTTCTCGGCCATCTGTGGCTGCATCAGGCCGCCGGTGCGCTTGGACACCAGCGCCTCAAGGTCGATGCCGTCGATGATGTCGATCGGGTCGAGGATGTTGCCCTTGGACTTGGACATCTTCTGCCCGTGCGAATCGCGCACCAAGCCCGTGATGTAGACGTCCTTGAACGGCACGGTGCCGGTGAAGTGGTCGGTCATCATGATCATCCGGGCGACCCAGAAGAAAATGATGTCGAAGCCGGTGACCAGCACCGAAGTCGGCAGGTAGCGGTCGTAACCGCGCTCGGCCATGGCCTGCGTATCCGGCCAGCCCAGGGTCGAGTGCGACCACAGCGCCGAGGAGAACCAGGTTTCCAGCACGTCGTTGTCGCGCGTCAGCACGACATCGCTGCCGAGCGCATGCTTGCTGCGCACCTCGGCCTCGTCGCGGCCGACATAGGCCTTGCCGCTGGCGTCGTACCAGGCCGGGATGCGGTGGCCCCACCACAGCTGGCGCGAGATGCACCAGTCCTGGATGTTGCCCATCCAGTGTCGGTAGGTGTTGATCCAGTTCTCCGGCACAAAGCGCACCGAACCGTTCTCCACCAGTTCGAGTCCGCGCGCCGCGAGCTTCTCCATGCGCACGAACCACTGGTCGGTGAGGTAGGGCTCGATCACCTGGCCGGTGCGGTCGCCGCGCGGCACCTGCAGCTTGTGCGGCTTCTCCTCGACCAGCAGGCCGAGTTCGGCAAGGTCGGCCAGCACCGCCTTGCGGGCGGCGAAGCGGTCGAGGCCGCGGTACTTCTCCGGCGCGTTGTCGTTGACCTGCGCGTCCGGCGTGAAGATGTTGATCAGCGGCAGGTTGTGGCGCTGTCCCACCGCGTAGTCGTTGAAGTCATGCGCCGGCGTCACCTTGACCACGCCGGTGCCGAACTCGCGGTCGACATAGTCGTCGGCGATGATCGGAATCTCGCGGTTCGTCAGCGGCAGACGCACGGTCTTGCCGATCAGCTGCGCATAGCGCTCGTCTTCCGGATGCACCATCACCGCGGTGTCGCCGAGCATGGTCTCCGGTCGCGTGGTGGCGACGGTGAGCGTGCCGCTGCCGTCACTGAGCGAGTACGCGATCGACCACAGCGCGCCGTTCTCTTCTTCGCTGACCACTTCGAGATCGGAGATCGCCGTCTTGAGCACCGGATCCCAGTTGACCAGGCGCTGGCCGCGGTAGATCAGGCCTTCCTCGAACAGGCGCACGAAGGTCTCGACCACCGCTTTCGACGGCATCGGATCCATGGTGAATACGGTGCGCGACCAGTCGCCGGACGAGCCCATGCGACGCATCTGACGCTCGATGGTGTCGCCGGATTGCGCCTTCCACTCCCAGACTTTCTCGACGAATGTCTCGCGGCCCAGCGAATCGCGCGTCTCGCCCTTGCCTTCGGCGGCGAGGTTGCGCGACACCACCATCTCGGTGGCGATACCCGCGTGGTCGGTGCCCATCTGCCACAGGGTGTCGCAGCCGCGCATGCGCTGGTAGCGGATCAGCCCGTCCATCAGCGTGTGCTGGAAGGCGTGGCCCATGTGCAGGGTGCCGGTGACGTTCGGCGGCGGCAGCATGATGGTGTAGGGCTTGCCCTTGCCGGTCGGCTTGAAGCAGCCGCTCTGTTCCCAGTGGGAATACCACTTGGTTTCGAAGGTCGAGGGTTCGAAGCTTTTCGGCAGGGTGCTCATCAGGGGCTCGGATTCGGCGAATCGGGGGCGGGCGCGCCCGCGTCAGCGGGGCGCATCAGGGCGCACAGGAAGTGGCAAATCCTAGCAAATCAGGGGCTTGGCTGCTCAGCCGCCGCCGAGGGCATGGATGATCTCGACGCGGTCGCCTTCCTGCAGTCGATGCTCGACGTGCCGACTTCTGGGTACGACGGCCTGGTTGACCTCGACTGCCACCCGTCGCTCGCCCAGGCCGCGTGCAGTCAGCAGCTCGGCGACGGTGATCGCATCCGGGCAGTCGTGGGTTTCACCGTTGAGTTCGATACGCATGGTTGATCCGGTTTCTGGCGCCGTTGCGGCGCGCGCGATGGGGCCGGCATAATCGGCCGGCCGCGGGTGTAGTTCAATGGTAGAACTGCAGCTTCCCAAGCTGCTAACGTGGGTTCGATTCCCATCACCCGCTCCAATAGATGCCGACCATGTCCGCTCTGCCCGTTCTTGGTTGGCGCGAATGGCTGGCTCTCCCGGCGCTGGGCATCGCCGCGATCCGGGTCAAGGTCGATACCGGCGCGCGCAGCTCCGCCCTGCATGTCGAAGCCCAGCAGTGCTTCTGGCGCGACGAGCGCGAATGGGTGCGCTTCGTGCTCGCCACCGGTGCGCCGGGCGTCGATACGCAGAGCGTCGAAGCGCCGGTGGTCGACCGCCGGCGGGTCACCGATTCCGGCGGCAACAGCGGCGAGCGGGTGTTCATCCGTACCGCCTTCGCGATCGCCGGGCAGCAGTTCGAGGCGGAAGTGAACCTGGCGCAGCGACGCAACATGCTGTTCCCGATGCTGCTGGGGCGCACCGCGATGGCGGGGCGTTTCCTGGTCGATCCCGATGCTTCCTTCCTTTGGGGCGACCCGCCATGAAGATCGCCATCCTCTCGCGTAACGCCAAGCTCTATTCGACTGTGCGCCTGGTCGACGCGGCGCGCGATCGCGGCCATACCGTGCGCGTGCTCGATCCGCTGCGCTGTTACATGAAGATCGAGCCGGGGCGCTTCTCGATGAGCTACAAGGGCAAGGCGCTGGCCGGCATCGATGCGGTGATCCCGCGCATCGGCACCTCGGTGACGCGCTACGGCACCGCGGTGCTGCGCCAATTCGAGATGATGGGCGCTTACACGCCGAACCCGTCCGACGCCATCCTGCGCTCGCGCGACAAGCTGCGCTGCCACCAGATGCTGGCCGGGCAGGGCATTGGTTTGCCGGTCACGGTGTTCGGTGACAACCCCGACGACACCAGCGACCTGCTCGGACTGCTCGGTCCCGCGCCGCACATCATCAAGCTCAACGAGAGTACCCAGGGCGCCGGCGTGGTCCTGGCCGAGCGGCTGTCGGCCTCGCGCAGCGTGATCGAGGCCTTCCGCGGCCTGTATGCGAACTTCCTGGTGCAGGAGTACATCGCCGAGGCCCAGGGCTCGGATATTCGTTGCTTCGTGGTCGGTGACCGGGTGGTGGCAGCGATGCGCCGGCAGGCCGAGCTGGGCGAGTTCCGTTCCAACCTGCATCGGGGTGGCAAGGCCAGTGCTGTCGATCTCAGTGAG
>DASUOA010000036.1:0-3286 GCA_036276895.1 Arenimonas sp.
CAGGCGGGCAGTGTGTAGACGTGCGCTGGGGTGTTGTTGTTGCAGTCGTTCGCGAACTGCGTGGAGTCGAGTCTGCAAGCGTTGCAGCGCCTGCGATTGGCGGGCGACCAGCGCGAGTTGCAGGCGTTGCAAGCGCTCGCGGCCACGCTGCAGGCGTTGCTGCGGGTGCAGGTTCTGTAGACGCAGAACTGCTAGGTCGCAACGTTGCGTGCGTGTGCTCTGCTGCCGCTGCCAGTGGCGACTCAGCGCCACCTGCGCGTGCTGCAGTCGTGCGCGCAGCGCCTGCTGCTCCGGCACCAGAAGCTCTGCGGCCGCCGAGGGTGTCGCCGCCCTCAAGTCAGCGACGAAGTCGCTGAGGCTGCTGTCGATCTCGTGGCCAACAGCGGACACCACGGGCACTGGGCAGGCGGCGATCGCGCGAGCCAGCGCTTCGTCGTTGAAGGCCCACAGGTCTTCCAGTGAGCCACCGCCGCGTGTCAGCAGCAGCGCGTCAAAGCGGCCGCTGGCGCTTGCGCGCTCGAGCATGGTGCGGATCTGCGTGGCGGCACCGTCGCCCTGTACGGGTACCGGCAGGACCTCGACGTCGAGCAGTGGCAAGCGTCGCGACAAAACCGTCAGCACGTCGCGCACGGCAGCACCGCTGGGCGAAGTAATGATTCCCAGTCGGCGGATGAAGCGCGGCAGGGGGCGTTTGCGCGCGACGTCGAACAGGCCTTCGGCCGCCAGCTTCGCCTTCAAGATCTCCAAGGCGCGGCGCAAGGCGCCTTCACCGGCTTCTTCGAGATGATCGAGAATCAGCTGGTAGTCGCCGCGGGCCTCGTAGAGCGTCAGCCGCCCCCTTGCTAGCACCTGTACCCCGTCGCGCGGCACAAAGCGCAATAGCTGCGCCTTGGGCTTGAACAGCGCGCAGCGCACCTGGGCGCGTTCGTCCTTGAGGGTGAAGTACAGATGCCCGGACGCCGGGCGCGAGCAGTTACCGATCTCGCCTTCCACCCAGACCTGCGGGAAGCTGCCTTCGAGCAGGTCGCGGGCGAGGGCATTGAGCTGCGCCGGGCGTAGCACCTGGCGTTCGCGGAACAGGGTGGACATCGGCAGACCCATCTGGCCGGGCTGCGCAGGATAACGCGGTTGCCCTTCGGCAATGGAGGCGGCGGGCCTTGGCGGTCTACACTGTCGCCCTGACCGCAGGCCTTGCCGAGTACCTACCATGAGCGCCCGCTACCGACTGCTTCGCGAGGATCTTCCCGATTTCCAGGCCTCGGGGCAGGGGCTGTTCGAAACCGAGCCGAAGAAAATCCGAGCCTGGATCGAATCCTTGCCTCGTGCCAATGCCGCCGCCGCGCAGCAGCAGTTGCGCCAGGCGCTGGAAAGCATCGCGGCGCAGAAGCTCTCCGGCGGCAGCCGCCTTGCCGCGCTTGAAGAGCTGCGCGCAGCGGTGTTGGAGCAATGCCGGCTGCTCGAAAACAGCTATTCCACCAGCCCGCTGCCGTTGCCGGCGGAGCAGGCGCGCGCGGCGAGCTCCGCCGAGATCTTCCATCTGCTGCTGGCGCACAGCTACCGCCAGGCGGTGCACGACCTGTGCGCGCCGTCGGGCAGCGTGCCCTTCCTGCGCGGCGGCGCAGTTGCGCAGGCACTGGCGCGCTCGGCGCAGCACTATGCGCGTTCGCTGGCCCTGGCATGGCGCATCTACCATCCGGCCCGGCCCAAGGCCTGGCAGGGGTTGCACCGCATCTACCGCTTTGCCGCCGAGCTCAAGCTCGATGGCAAAGCGGTCGAGGATCCGGTGCTCGGCCTGTCTGGCAACCGCAGCGTCGCTGATACCTACCTGCAGTGCCTGCTGGTGGCGATCACCAATCCCTACGGCTATGTGCCGGCCGAGCAGGACGCGATGTGGTCGCTGGTCTGCGCCTACTTCGGTCGCTGCGGTCTGCATGCGAAGCTGCCGTACGACAACGCGCCGGTGGTGCCCGACGATGCCGACCATGGCCCCGGCATGTCGCGCGATGACGAGGCCGGCTCGCTGTGGATCGACCTGCGCCCCTTCATCGGCGATGTCGAACAGGCGCAGGCGCGGCTCAAGGACGGCTTTGCCGACCTGGTGCCCGGTCGCGGCGCCAGCCTGCGTCTGAGCGAGGACGAACTGGTGCGCCTGCGCCGCGCCTTCGGCCTGCTTGCCGCGCGACGCCATGCGCGCTTGCCCGGTGGTTACGGCATCGACAGCGTGGTCGGCTTGTCGGCGCTGCATTTCTATCTCTCGGGGCAACGCGATTTCGAGACCTTCCTGCGCGAGACCAACCAAGGTCAGGTGCACGTCAACGACCGCGCTTCGTGGGCCAGCGGCGGTGGCGATGCGCAGCGATTGCCACGTATTCCGGCCCAGGTGATGGACCAGAGCCTCGGGGGTTACCGCGTGGTCTGGCGCAGTGCCGAGCAGGCGCGCATCCGCGTCGGCGAGCTGGTCGGGCTGAGCTTTGCCGATCCTGACGAAGTGCCGGAGTGGATGGTCGGTATCGTGCGCTGGTTGCGCTACGAGATCGATGGTCGCCTCAGCGCTGGAATCGAGCTGCTGTCGCGGCGCAGTGCGCCGGTGGCCTTGCGTGCCGGCACCCAAGTCAGCAACGCACCGCTGCGCGCGGTCGAACTGTCGCTCGCCGAGGGCGAACGCCGGTTCCTGGCGCCGGCCGCACTCGATGGCCATGCCGAGCGCATCGACGTGGTGCTGGCTGGTGAGCCCGGCAAGCCCGACAGCGTTGCGCGGCAGTCGATCGAGCATTACCGGATGACCCTGAACACCGGCGAGTACGTGCTGCTGCAGACGGCGGGAGCAGCCGCATGAGCGAGGCGTCAGCGCAGCCGCGCCGGCAGACCGGCGCGGTGCGGGTTGGCAAGGTGGTCATCGGCGGCGGCGCACCGATCGTGGTGCAGTCGATGACCAATACTGATACGGCCGATGTCGCTTCCACCACGAAGCAGATCGCCGATCTCTGGCGTGCCGGTTCCGAGCTGGTGCGCGTGACGGTGAACAACCCCGAATCCGCGGCCGCAGTGCCACGTATCCGCGACAAGCTGGCGATGATGGGCATCGACGTGCCCATCATCGGTGACTTCCACTACAACGGACACCAGCTGCTCGCCAACGAGCCGGCCTGCGCCGAAGCGCTGGCGAAGTACCGGATCAATCCGGGCAATGTCGGTTTCGGCAAGAAGAAGGACACCCAATTCGCGGCGATCGTCGAAACGGCGATCCGCTACGGCAAGCCAGTGCGCATCGGCGTCAACTGGGGTT
>DASUOA010000037.1:0-6611 GCA_036276895.1 Arenimonas sp.
GCGACCTGCTGCGCGACCAGAACGTCTACCTCGAAGGCGAGGTCAAGCGGCGCATGCGCGAGCTCGCCGCGGTGCAAGACGCCACTATCATGGCCATGGCCTCGCTGGCCGAGACCCGCGACAACGAGACCGGCAACCACATCCGCCGCACCCAGCACTACGTCCGCGCGCTGGCGCTGGAGGTGCGCTCGCACCCGCGCTTCGCCGACGAGTTGCGCGACCCGATGCACATCGAACTGCTGTACAAGTCGGCGCCACTGCACGACATCGGCAAAGTCGGCATTCCCGACCACATCCTGCTCAAGCCCGAGCGGCTGACGCCGGAAGAATTCGAGGTGATGAAGACCCACACCACGCTCGGGCGCGACGCCATCCTCGCCGCCGAACGCCTGATCGAAACGCCCGACAGCTTCCTGCGCCTGGCGCGCGAGATCGCCTACTCGCACCAGGAGAAGTGGGATGGCAGCGGCTATCCGCAAGGCATCGCCGGCGATGCGATCCCGCTGTCCGCGCGACTGATGGCAGTCGCCGACGTCTACGACGCGCTGATCAGCCGTCGCGTCTACAAGCCGGCGTTTCCGCACTCGGAAGCGGTGCGCATCATCCGCGAGGGACGCGGCAGTCATTTCGACCCTGACCTCACCGACGCCTTCCTGCGGATCGCCGATATTTTCCGCGGCATCGCCGAGCGCTACGCCGACCATCCGCAGGCCGGCGTGGAGGAAGCGGCGCGCACATGAGCCGCGGGCTCGCCAGCCTGAAGTGGCGGCTGGTGGCCGGCATGGGGCTGGGGGTCGCTGCCACGCTGCTGGTAGCGTTGTCGGTGGCCTACTGGTTGCTTCGCGAACACACACTCCGCGGCGGCGCCAGCGAGCAACTCGAACAACAGCGGATCATCGTTGCCGGCCTGGACGAAATGTTCGCCGCCGTCGAGCGCCGTACCCGCGAGCTGGCTCAGCAATTGCGGAATGCCGACCTCGACGCGGACCAGGTGGCAGAGCTGTTGCGTTCGCGGGTGATGCACAACCCGGAAACCGCCTCGATGGGCGTCATGCTTGAAGCGAACAATCCCGTCCACGCGGGACGGCTCGCCCTCACCGTCACCTACGGAAGTCGCGGCCTACTGGTCGTCGACATGACTGCCATCGACTACGACTACTGGAACAAAGAGTGGTATTTGAAGACGCTGGCCAGCGAGGACGGCTGGTGGTCGGAACCGTACTTCAACGACTATGCCGGCGGGCAGGACACGGCGACTTTCGATTATCCACTACGACGCAGTGACGGCACCCCTTTCGGCATGGTCAGCATGTCGGTCACGCTGGACCGCGTCATCGACGTCGCCACCTCGCTCGGGTTGGTGCAATCGCCAACCGGAACACGTCACGTGCTGGCTGACGGCGATGGCCGCTTGTTGATGTCCTGGGACCCCGCGTTGGAGCGCGCTTACGATCTCGAGCGAGCAGCGCGCCGCGCTGAATCGGCGAGCCTGGATTGGCTGGCCCGCGTCGAGCCCGGCGCGCCAGCGCAAGTGGTGCGGGTCATCGACCGCAACCACGGTCCCGAACGTCTGGCGTATACGCCGCTGCCGCGGATGGGTTGGCGATTGGGAACGGTGGTGCCGGAACGCGAACTGCTGGCGCCGCTGCACGCCAGCATCGCGCGCGTGGCCGCGATGGCGGCGCTGGTGCTGTGCGCGGCGTTGCTGGTGTTCGCGCTGCAGGCTCGGCGCGTCGCCAAGCCGCTGGATCTGCTGGCCCGCGACACCGAGCGACTGGGCAGCGGCGAAATCGTGGCCGTCGCGACGGTGCACGGCGTCGGCAGTGAAGTCGGGCGCCTGCAATCGGCGATCAGCGGCGTGCGCAACCATCTGCAGCAACAGAAGGAGCGCCTGCTGGCATCGGAACGCAGCGAACACCTGGCCTCCGGACGCCTGCAACTTGCCAGCCGTACCCAACGCGAGCTGTTGCCCGCTGACCGGGTGTTCTTCGGCCCACAGCTGCAATGCGAGAGCGCAGCGGAGGTGCGCTGCTCCGATGGCGTGGCCAATTGCAGCTACGGCTTCACGGCTCCGGCACCGGGACAGTGCGTGTTCTATCTCGCGCAGGTCGAAGCGGAAGGCTTGGAAGCAGCGCTGTTGCTGGCACGACTCGGCGGCATGATCGCCAGCCTGGCGCGGCAGTCAGGCGGCCCCACCGAGATGCTGCGCCGGGCATCCGAGTACTGGCAGGGCGATGGTGATCTCGGTCGCAACCCGCAGCTGCTGGTCGGTCGGCTCGACCTCGACACCGGCCACCTGAGCCTTGCCAGTGCCAACCACGTCGAACCGGTGATGCTCGATCTCGATGGCCAGGTCGTTCCGGTGCGGCTCGATGTCGGCCCCGGCCTGGACAGCCACGCCCGTGCCGACTGGCCATCCTGGCACGGCACCCTGGGCGACCAGGAACGACTGCTGCTGTTCTCGCGCAGCGTGATCGAAGCGCAGGACCGCCTCGGCCGGCGCTACGGCGAAACCGTGCTGCCCGCAGCCATCAGCGAACAGCGGGAGCTGCCGGCACCCGCGCTGGCCGCAGCACTGCTCGACGGCGCCATCGCCTTCGCGCCCGAAGGCAGCGCACCGGGCCACGGCATGGCGGCGATGGTGCTTGTAGTGCGCGAACGCGACTGATACTGGCGCGGCCGCTCAGGCCACGAACTGTTCGTTGAGGATGCGCTCTTCGAGGTTGTGCTCGGGATCGAACAGCAGGGTCACCGTTCGCTCCTGCGACTCGCGCACCCGCACTTCAAGCACCGATCGCACTTCGTGGGAATCGGCGGTGGCGCTGACCGGCCGCTTGTACGGGTCGAGCACTTCCAGGGTGATTTCGGAATCGGCGCGCAACAATGCACCGCGCCAGCGCCGCGGGCGGAAGGCGGCGATCGGCGTCATCGCGATCACCGGCGAGCCCAGCGGCAGGATCGGGCCGTGCGCGGAATAGTTGTAGGCGGTGGAACCGGCCGGCGTCGCCACCAGCAGGCCGTCGCAGACCAGCTCTTCCATTCGCAGCTGACCGTTGACGTGCAAGCGCAGATGCGCGGCCTGGCGCGTTTGCCGCAGCAGCGACACTTCGTTGTAGGCCAATGCCTGCACGCTGGAGCCACCGTCGGTGACCATGGTCGCTTCCAGCGGGCGCAGCACCGTCGGCACCGCCGCGCGCAGGCGCGACTCGAGGTCGTCGCTGCGGTACTGGTTCATCAGGAAGCCGACCGTACCGAGCTTCATGCCGAACACCGGCCGCTGCAGCAATCCATGGCGATGCAGGCTCTGCAGCATGAAACCGTCGCCGCCAAGCGCGCACAGCACGTCGGCATCGGCAGGCTCGTGCTGCCCGTGACGGGCGACCAACTCGGCGAGCGCAGCCTGGGCCTCCGGCGCTGGGCTGGCGAGAAAAGCGATGCGTGGCGTGTTCGGCAGGTTCATGCGCGTCGGTCCGTGGCCCGTCGCGAGCTTACTGCATGCACGCGGTCAATCGCGATCCTGCGCGCGAAAACGACGACGCCGACCAAATGGCCGGCGTCGTCCAATGCCACGTTGCGGCAACGCTCAGCCGTTTCGCGCGGCCGACGCCGCCACCTGCGCCACCCGACGCACCGCCACCGACAGGATCGGATAGTCGATCCCGCGCAGGCTGCGCATGTCGGCGAACATCGCCTGCGCGTAGCGCAGGGCGGCATCGTCGCGCTCCATCCAGCGCGCGACCTTCTCCGCCGCGTTGCTGCCCTCGGCGAAGGCCAGCACCTGACCGACCAGCACGCGCTGCTGCGACTGCAGCTCGTCGCGCAGCACGCCACGCGCCTGTGCATGCCAGCGGCTGTCGACCGGCTGAGCCTCGATGTGGTCCATCAGCCAGCCGGTCTGCAAAGCATCGGCGAGCAGGAAGTACACCTCGGCCACGGTCGGCACCGGCAGCCCGCGCGATCCGGCGATCTCGACGATGTCCAGGCCATAGACCAGGTACGGCAGGCTGGCAAGATCGATGGCCAGCGTTTCCGGGATGCCGACCTCGCGCCAGCGCTCGGCCTTGGCGTGCCGTGCGGCACGCGCGTCGACCGACAGGATGCCCGACAGCGATGCACGCAATGCCGCCATCCCCGGACCGAAGCGCTCGACCAGGCGGGCGATGTTGAGCGCTTCGCCGGGCGAGTTCAGCAGCCAGCGGGTCATGCCGCGCTGCAGCTGCCAGATCACCATCAAGGCCTCGATCTGCGCGCTTTCCGGCACCTGCAGGTCAAGCGCGTCGATCTGTGCCCACAGCGTGCGGGTATCGAGCACTTCGCGGCTGACCGAATACGCCTTGGCGATCTCGGACGGCACCGCACCGGTGTCCTCCTGCATGCGCATCACGAAGGTCGCGCCCATGCGGTTGACCATCGAGTTGGTCGCCGCGGTGGCGATGATCTCGCGGCGCAGGCGATGCTTCTGCATGTCCTCGGCGAAGCGCTCCTGCAGCGGCGCCGGGAAGTAGCGCACCAGCTCCTTGGACAGGTAGGGATCTTCCGGCACGTCGGAGTCGAGCAGCTGGTTGTACAGCACGATCTTGTCGTAGCTGAGCAGTACCGACAGCTCCGGCCGGGTCAGGCCGAGGCCGCGCGCCTTGCGCTCGGCCAGCTCCGCATCGGAGGGCAGGAACTCGATCGCACGATCGAGCAGCCCCTGCGATTCGAGCGTGCGGATGAAGTGCCCGAACGAGCCCAGCCGCGCCGCGCTCATCCGCTCCATCAGGCTGATCGCCTGGTTCTGCCGGTAATTGTCATTGAGCACCAGCTCGGCAACCTCGTCGGTCATGCTGGCGAGCAGGCTGTTGCGCGCATCGAGGCTGAGCTCGCCGCGCTGCACCGGCGCGCCGAGCAGGATCTTGATATTGACCTCGTGGTCGGAGGTGTCGACGCCGGCCGAGTTGTCGATGAAGTCGGTGTTGAGCAGCACGCCGTTCTGCGCCGCTTCGATGCGGCCGCGCTGGGTGGCGCCGAGGTTGCCGCCCTCGCCCACCACCTTGCAGCGCAACTCGCGGCCATCGACGCGCAACAGATTGTTGGCGCGATCGCCACAGTCGGCGTGGGTTTCGCTCGCCGACTTCACGTAGGTGCCGATGCCGCCGTTCCACAGCAGGTCGACCGGCGCTTTGAGGATCGCGTTCATCAGCTCGGCCGGCGTCATCTGCTCGACGTCGTCGTCGATGCCCAGCGCTGCGCGCATTTCCGGCGTGGTCGCGAGCGTCTTGGCGCTGCGCGGGAACACGCCGCCACCCTTGGAGATCAGCGCCTTGTCGTAATCCTCCCAGCTCGAACGCGGCAGCTTGAACAGGCGCTCGCGCTCGGCGAAGGAGATCGCCGAATCGGGATTCGGATCGATGAAGATGTGCCGGTGGTCGAACGCCGCCAGCAGCCGGATGTGGCGCGACAGCAGCATGCCGTTGCCGAACACGTCGCCGGACATGTCGCCGACGCCGACACAGGTGAAGTCCTGGCTCTGGCAGTCGATACCCAGCGCGCGGAAGTGGCGCTTGACCGACTCCCAGCCGCCGCGGGCGGTGATACCCATGCCCTTGTGGTCGTAGCCGACCGAGCCGCCGGAGGCGAAAGCATCGCCGAGCCAGAAGCCATGCTCGGCCGAGATGCCGTTGGCGATATCGGAGAAGGTCGCGGTGCCTTTGTCGGCGGCGACGACCAGATACGGGTCATCGACATCGTGTCGGACGACATCACGCGGCGGCACCACCTTGCCGTCGACGATGTTGTCGGTGACGTCGAGCAAACCGTTGATGAAGCGCTTGTAGCTGGCAATGCCCTCGGCCATCACCGCGTCGCGGTCGCCACCGACCGGCATGCGCTTGGGGAAGAAGCCGCCCTTCGAGCCGACCGGCACGATCACGGTGTTCTTCACCATCTGCGCCTTGACCAGGCCCAGCACCTCGGTGCGGAAATCCTCGCGACGATCCGACCAGCGCAGGCCGCCACGCGCCACCGGACCGAAGCGCAGGTGCACGCCCTCGACCCACGGCGAATACACGAAGATCTCGCGATAGGGCCGCGGCTTTGGCAGCTCGGGCAAACGTGCCGGGTCGAACTTGAAGGCGATGTAGTCCTTGATCGTGCCGTCGCGATGACGCTGGAAGAAGCTGGTGCGCAGGGTCGCGTTGATCGCGGCGATGAAGCTGCGCAGGATGCGGTCCTCGTCGAGGCTGGCGACCTTCTCCAGCAGCATCGCCAGCGCGTCTTCGCAGGCGTCGAGCTGGGCGCCGCGGTCGAGGCCGCGGGCGTAGGCGACCTGCTCGATGATGGTTTGGAAGTGCGCGCGCTCGGCCTCGTTGGCGGCGAACTCGAGCTGGTGCTGCAGTTCCGCGCGGGTGATGGCGACGCGCTCGGCCGCCGGCGAATCGTGCTGCGGATCGAAACGCGATTCGAACAGCTCGGCCAGCATCCGCGCGATCAGCGGGTAGCGTGCCAGCGTCTCCTCCATATAGGCCTGCGAAAACGGCACGCCGGTCTGCTGCAGGTACTTGCAGTAGGCGCGCAGCATCGCCACCTCGCGCCAGTCGAGACCGGCGAGGATGACCAGGCGGTTGAAGCCG
>DASUOA010000038.1:0-2030 GCA_036276895.1 Arenimonas sp.
TCGCACAGCGCCTTCATTCGCGTCGCATAGGACTTGCCGCGCCACTCGCGCTCGGCGTACTTCATGTCGACGCCATAAGCCGAGGTGTCCTGCGACACCACCAGCAGTTCCTTCACACCGCCGCGGGCCAGCTTTTCCGCCTCGCGCAGCACGTCGTCGACCGGGCGCGAGACCAGATCACCGCGCATCGAAGGGATGATGCAGAAGCTGCAGCGGTGGTTGCAGCCCTCGGAAATCTTCAAATAGGCGTAATGCTTCGGCGTCAGCTTTAGGCCGTAGTCCGGCACCAGATCGATGAAGGGATCATGCTTGGGCGGCAGCGCCGCGTGCACCGCGCCCATCACGCTGCCGTAATCCTGCGGCCCGCTGATCGACAGCACGCCCGGATGCGCCTCGCGGATGATCTCCTCGCGCTTGCCCAGGCAGCCGGTAACGATCACCTTGCCGTTCTCGGCCATCGCCTCGCCGATTGCGTCGAGCGATTCGGCGACTGCCGAATCGATGAAGCCGCAGGTGTTGACCACCACTACGTCGGCATCGTCGTAGGTCGAGACGATGTCGTAACCCTCGACCCGCAGCTGGGTGAGGATGCGCTCGGAATCGACCAGCGCCTTGGGGCAGCCGAGGCTGACGAAACCGACCTTGGGTTGTGACAGGGACATCGGGATGGGCGCACTTTCGAGGGGGCGCGATTATACCCCTGCCCCCGGGCACCGGCTCCGCGTTATGCTGGCGCGGGGACATCGACGGGGGACGCACGCCATGGGCCAGACCATTTCCTTGAGCACCCGCCACGGCCGGATCTCCGGCTGGAAGGCGACGCCGCACAGCAGCCCGCGCGGCGCGGTGATCGTGGTGCAGGAAATCTTCGGCGTGAACTCGCATATCCGCAGCGTGGCGGATCGCTTCGCCGGTCTCGGCTACACCACCATTGCGCCGGCACTGTTCGACCTGGTCAAACCGGGCGTGGTGCTCGGCTACGACGAGGCCGGTGTCGAGGAGGGCCGCAAGATGGCCGAGGAGCTGGGCTTCGAGGGCGCCCTTGACGGCGTCCGCGCCGCCTACGATGCGCTGCGCGACGAGCACCGGGTAGCCGCGGTGGGCTTCTGCTGGGGCGGCACGGTCGCCTTCCTGTGCAATACCCGATTCGGGCTGCCGGCCGTCAGCTATTACGGTGGTCGCACCGTGCCCTTCCTGCACGAGCGCCCGAAGGCGCCGCTGATGCTGCATTTCGGCGAATACGACCCACTGATTCCACCGGAAGACGTCGAAGCGCACCGCAAGGCCCTACCCGGCAGCGTCGAGATCCATGTCTGGCCGGCTGGGCATGGCTTCAACTGCGACCAGCGGCCAGATTACGACGCCGAGGCAGCGCAGCTGGCGATGGAACGCACGCAGAGCTTCCTGCGCAAGCACATCCAGCATTCCACCTGAGCCGCGGCAGCGGCCTCGTCGGCGGCCTCAGCCGAGATAGTCCATCACCAGCTTGAGGGCGATGGCGGCGCCGACCACAGTCAACACCGCGGATATCACCTTGCCGACCGGCAACGGCGGCGGTGGCGGCGGCGGCGGCGGGCGGTGCTTTTCGACCACGGGCGCTAGCGACAAATCGGAATTGGCAAGCAGCTGATTGGCCAATCCGCCCGGCGCGATTTCCGGGTCGATCGACAGTGCGACCCCTGGCTTGCCCTTGCCATCCGAGAATCCCAAAGCCTCCAGCTGCCCAGACACATCCTGCGACGGATCCATCTCCATACGACTCTGCAGCACCGGGCTGCCACTGAGCATCCGCTTGAGCTCGCGGGAGAATGTCTTCAGGTCTGGATAGCGGTCAGCCGGTTTCTTGGCCAGCAGCTTGTCCATCAATGGCTGCGCAAAGGCGAACTGCAGAGGCAGCGGCGGTGGCGGCGCGGTCACATGCGCCATTGCGACCTGCATCGGCGTCTCCGCCTCGAAAGGCGCCTTCTTGGCCATCATCTCGTAGAACATCACGCCCAACGAATACTGATCGGAACGGCCGTCGATCTTGC
>DASUOA010000039.1:0-2732 GCA_036276895.1 Arenimonas sp.
ACCAAGGCGTGGCGGGTTTTGCACTTGGATGTCGGCCATCTGTCGCAGACGATGTATCTCGCGGCTGCCGATCTCGGACTGGGCGCGTTCATCACCGCGGCGATCAATGATCGTGAGATCGACTCCATGCTGGAGCTCGAACCGATGCGCGAAGGTTGCATCGCGGTGGTCGGTTTCGGTATTCCCGCGGCAACCAGAACGACGCCCGAGATCGAGCTCGATGATTCCGTGCCGACGCCAGTCAGCCTGCGCTGAGCCTCACCCCGCCTTCGGATCCCCCTTGCGCGGCAGCGCGTCTCCGAGCTGCACATAGTCGGCGTGGCTGTCGAAATACACATGCACCTGCGGCTCGCGGTCGACGGGCCCTGTGAAGTTGGCGCGGGTGATATGCAGCTCGCCCGGCCAACGCTGCGAGCGGAACAGCAGGCTCGATCCGCAGCGCCCGCAGAAGCCACGTTCGGCGCCGGGCGAGGATTCGAACCAGCGCAGTCGTTGTTGCGCATCGTCGATGCGACAACGCCCGGTCTCGAAGCCGACCCAGGTGACGAAGGCGGCGGCATTGCTGCGCTGGCACAGCGAGCAGTGGCAGTGCGCCACCCACTTGCTGGGCAGTTCGCATTCGAGGCGGACATCGCCGCAGAGGCAGGAGGCGGTGGTGGATGTCATCGATGGCTCCTGGAAAAGTTCAAGACCAACCGAGTTTGCGCCGCAGCCGTTGCCACAATCCCGGCAGCGTCAGCGACGCGGCTTCGTCGCCGAACACGTGGCTGCCGACGCCGACGAACTTGATGCCGACCTGGGTCACGCGTTCGTCCTTGACCGCGCGCGCTACCAGCAGTGCCGGACCGAGGCGGAGGCGGTCGCCGATCTGCGGGCGGCCGTCGAAGCGCTGGTCGAACAGGTGCGCGGCGGAGTAGTCGGCGTACTTGGCCGGCACGTCGATGCCGTAAAAGCTGGTGACGGCGCCAAGCGGCACATTGCCGGGCAGGGTGAAGGCGCCGAACAGTTCCTGCTCGGCTTCGCGCGCTTCGCTGCGATCGGCGAACAGCCAGTCGAGGCGGTAGACATCGCCCGGCGGTGCCAGGAAGTAGGCGTAGTCGCCGGGCTGCAGTTGCAGGCCTTCGTGCGGCAGGTGGATCTGCCCCTTGCGCACGATCATCGCCGGCCGCGCCCAGCCCGGCAGCGGTGCGCCACCGAGGATGGCGGCGTCGGAGGCGACACGGTAGCCGACCATCTCCAGCTCCAGCTGGCCGGGCAGGTCGAGTTCGATGCGGCGGGTGCGGCCTTCCTTGCGCGGCAATGACACTTTGCACATCCGCGCTGCCGGCGCCAGCGACCAGCCCTGCACCAGCAAGGATGCCAGCACCACGACGAAGGCGACGTTGAAGAACAGCTGCGCATTGGGCAGCCCCGCCAGCATCGGGATCGAGGCAAGGAAGATGCCGACCGCGCCGCGCAGGCCAACCCAGGCGATGAAGGCGACCTCGCCTTTGCGGTAACCGAAGGGCAGCAGGCACAGCCACACCGAGGCCGGCCGTGCCACGAACATCAGGAAGGCGGCGACGCCCAGTGCCGGCCACAGCACCTCGAGCAGGCGCATCGGCGAGACCAGCAGTCCCAGCACCAGGAACATCACCATCTGCGCCATCCAGGTGGCGGCGTCCTGCACCGCCTGCACATTGGCAATCGCGCGGACCTTGCGGTTGCCGATGATCACGCCGGCGACATAGACGGCGAGAAAGCCGCTGCCGCCAAGCAGGTTGGCGAAGGCGAACACCAGCACCGCGCCACCCATGGCCAGCCACGGATGCAGGCCGGCCGGCAGCGCCAGGCGGTTCATCGCCTGCGCCAACAGCAGGCCGCCGGCGACGCCGGCCATGCCGCCGATGCCGGCCTGTTGCAGCAAGGCGAGTGCAAACCCGCCCGGCCCAACCCGGGTCTCCGAGGCCAGCCAGCCGGTGAGCAAGATGGTGAGGAACACCGCGACCGGGTCATTGCTGCCGGATTCGAGTTCAAGCGTCGCGTTGCTGCGTCTTTGCAGTTGCAGGCCGCCGGTGCGCAGCAGGAAGAACACCGCAGCGGCGTCGGTCGAGGCCACCATGGCGCCGAGCAGCATCGCTTCGATCCACGACAGGTTGAGCAGCGGCACGGCGACCAGTGCGGTCAGCGCGGCGGTCAGCACCACGCCGACGGTGGCGAGCAGGGTCGAGGGCAGCACGGTACCGCGCAGTTGCGTGAGGCGTGTGCGGATGCCGCCGTCAAACAGGATCAGTGCCAGCGCCAGCGAGCCAATCAGGTAGGTGACGCGGTAGTTGTCGAACGCGACGCCGCCGGGGCCGTCTTCGCCCAGCAGCATGCCCAGCACCAGGAAGATCAGCAGCAGCGGTGCGCCGAAGCGCCGCGCCAGCAGCGACGAGGCGATGCCCGCCAGCACCAGCAGGGCGCCGAGCAGCAGGTAGAGGTTGATGGCCTGCAGGCTCTCCACGGGGGGGGCTCCGGTGAGTCGCGGTCTTGGGCATCATAACTGTGTGGGCGCGTCGGCCCGCACCGCCGTCGCCGGGTATCCCGCTCTCGCCGTGACGGCGCTGTCCTGCGCCGTCACGGTGCGCCCGCCATCCATGGCGGGCTGGACGCGGGACACCCGGTGTCACCGACGCTCGGATCGTTGGTCGCGGATTGGATAAGCTGAGAAGCATGCTCCTGCTTCGCGACGCGCCTGAGCGCACTATCCA
>DASUOA010000040.1:0-3280 GCA_036276895.1 Arenimonas sp.
CGCTGGTCTACGATCCGGCGAACCTCGAGAAGCTGAGCAAGTGCGGCGTCGCCATCCTCGATACGCCGTCAGAGATGATCCCGCCGGTGCTGAACTACCTCGGCGAGGAGCCGAACAGCTTCGACGAGGCGGTGATCCAGAAGGGCGTCGATCATCTGATGAAGTTGCGCCCGCACATCACCTACTTCCACTCCTCGCAGTACATCAACGACCTTGCCAACGGCGACATCTGCGTCGCGATCGGATGGTCGGGCGACATTTTCCAGGCCGCCGCGCGCGCCGAGGAAGCGGAGAAGCCGTTCGAGATCGCCTACGTCATTCCGAAGGAAGGCGCGCCGATGTGGTTCGATATGCTGGCCATCCCGAAGGACGCCAAGCATCCGAACAACGCCCATCTGTTCATCGACTACCTGATGCGTCCTGAGGTGGCCGCCGGCATCGTCAACTACGTGGCGTTCGCCAGCCCCAATACCGCGGCCGAGCCGATGGTCGACGAGGAGATCCGCAACAACCCCGGTGTCTATCCGACCGAGGAAGCGGAGAAGGGCCTGTACTCGCTGGCGGTGCTGCCGCCGGAGGTCGACCGCCTGTTCACCCGCCACTGGACCACGATCAAGACCGGACGCTGACCACAGACCATGGCCATCGCCGCTGACAGCACGCTGGCCACCGGCCAGCCGGAAAAGCCCCGCAACGACAAGCTCGGCGCCGAGCACTACCTGCGCCTCGACGGCGTGCGCAAGGAGTTCGACGGCTTTGTCGCCGTCGACGATGTCAGCCTGTCGATCCGGCAGGGCGAGATCTTCGCCTTGCTGGGCGCGTCGGGTTGCGGCAAGTCGACCCTGCTGCGATGCCTCGCCGGTTTCGAGAAGCCGACGCGCGGCCGCATCGAGCTCGACGGCCAGGACGTGGCCAACCTCGCGCCCTACGAGCGGCCGATCAACATGATGTTCCAGTCGTATGCGTTGTTCCCGCACATGACGGTGGAGCAGAACATCGCCTTCGGCCTCAAGCAGGACGGCATGGCCAGGGCCAAGGTCGCCGAGCGCGTGGCCGAGATGCTGCAGCTGGTGCGGATGGGCAAGTACGCCAAGCGCAAGCCGCACCAACTCTCCGGCGGCCAGCAGCAGCGGGTGGCCTTGGCGCGCAGCCTGGCCAAGGGCCCGAAGCTGCTGCTGCTCGACGAGCCGATGGGTGCGCTCGACAAGAAACTGCGCTCGCAGATGCAGCTGGAGCTGGTCAACATCATCGAGCGCCTTGGCGTCACTTGCGTCATGGTCACCCACGACCAGGAAGAGGCGATGACCATGGCGCATCGCATCGCCGTCATGGATGCCGGCGAGATCCGCCAGGTCGGTACGCCTGACGAGATCTACGAGCAGCCGTCCTGCCGCTTCACCGCCGGCTTCATCGGCTCGGTCAACCTGATCGAAGGAAAAATCGAGGAAGACGAGAAGGACTACGTCACCATCCGCTCGCCGATGCTCGAGCATGTCGTGCACGTCGGTCATGGCCTCAGCGGATTCGAGGGGATGGATGTCGCCTTCGCGCTGCGCCCGGAGAAGCTGCACATCGGCAAGGACGAGCCTTCGCAGCCGCACAACAAGGCACGCGGGGTGATCGAGGACATCGCCTATTTCGGCAGCCACTCGGTCTACCACGTGCGCCTGCCAAGCGGCGCCAAGCTGCTGGCCAACACGGTCAACAGCCAGCGCTGGGCCAGCGAGCGCTTCACCTGGAACGACAACGTCTGGCTGAGCTGGGACGAGCTGGCCGGCGTGGTGCTGACCTCATGAAGCGTTGGCGCGAATCGCTGCGCAAGCGCATGCCCGGTCCGCGCTGGCTGGTGATCGCGCTGCCCTATCTGTGGATGCTGCTGTTCTTCGCGATCCCGTTCGCGATCATGCTGAAGATCTCGTTTGCCAGCATGGTCACGGCAATGCCGCCGTACACCGACCTGCTGAGCTGGGACGGCAAGACGCTCGGCATCGAGCTCAACCTCGGCAACTATCTGTTCCTGCTGCGCGACAGCCTGTATGTCGATGCTTACGCCAGCTCGCTGAAGATCGCCGCGATCTCGACATTTTATTGCCTGCTGATCGGCTACCCGATCGCCTACGGCATCGCCCGGATGCCGCCGGCGCTGCGCAACGTGGCGTTGCTGCTGGTGATCCTGCCGTCGTGGACCTCGTTCCTGCTGCGCGTCTACGCCTGGATCGGCATCCTCAAGAACAACGGCACGCTCAACAATTTCCTGCAGTGGCTGGGCCTGATCGACGAGCCGCTGCAGCTGCTGCACACGCCGATCGCGGTCTACATCGGCATCGTCTACACCTACCTGCCGTTCATGGTCCTGCCGCTGTACACCAACCTGGTCAAGCACGACCAGCGCCTGCTGGAAGCCGCCAGCGACCTCGGCGCGCCGCCGTGGAAGAGCTTCCTGCAGATCACCCTGCCGCTGTCCAAGGCCGGCATCATCGCTGGCTCGATGCTGGTGGCGATCCCGGTGGTCGGCGAATTCGTGATCCCCGAGCTGCTCGGCGGCGCCGACACCCTGATGATCGGCCGCGTGCTGTGGCAGGAGTACTTCAACAATCGCGACTGGCCAGTGGCCTCGGCGGTCGGCATCGTCATGCTGGTGCTGTTGATCGTGCCGATCATGATCTTCCACCGCTACGAGTCGAAAGAGCTGGAGTCCAAGCTGTCATGAGCCTGACGCCATGAACCAGGGCGCGCGCCTCTCGCTGTTCACCAAGGCCATGCTGCTGCTCGGCTTCGTTTTCCTGTACGCGCCGATGCTCAGCCTGGTCGTTTACTCCTTCAATGAATCACGGCTGGTGACGGTGTGGGCCGGTTTCTCGACCAAGTGGTACGTCGAGCTGTTCAACAACCGGCAGATGATCGACTCGGCCTGGGTGTCGCTGCGGGTGGCGTTCTTCACCGCCTGTGCGGCGGTGGTGATCGGTACGCTGGCGGCGCTGTGCATGACGCGGATGCGCCACTTCAAGGGCAAGACCCTGTTCGGTGGGCTGATGACGGCGCCGCTGGTGATGCCGGAAGTGATCACCGGCCTGTCGATCCTGCTGCTGTTCGTGTCGATGTCCGACTGGCTGGGCATCGGCCAATCGCGCGGCATGACCACGATCTGGATCGCGCACGTCACCTTCACGGTCGCCTTTGTCACCGTGCTGGTGTCCTCGCGCCTGTCGGAGCTCGACCGTTCGCTGGAAGAAGCGGCGATGGACCTCGGCGCCAACCGGGTCAAGGTGTTCTTCGTCAT
>DASUOA010000041.1:0-7073 GCA_036276895.1 Arenimonas sp.
ACAGCTCGTCCTTGAGGAAGGGATAGATGGTGCGGCCCAGGCGCAACACGGCCTTGCGACTCATGCGCCGGTGGTTCTGGAAGCACAGCGCCACCCAGGCGGCACCGGCGAACAGGTGCAGCACGTTGTTGCGGAAGTAGCTCTGCAACACCGCGGTCTCGCCTTCCATGGCGATCACGTCGCCCAGCGGATGCGCGACGCGAGAGAGTACGCCCATGCGCTCGCCGTGGCTGATGATCTCGGCCGGCTCCAGCGCCGTCACCGTCACCCGGTCGGAGTAGGGCAGCACCGCCAGCAGCTTCTTCGACAGCGCCAGCTGGGCGATGAGATCGCTCTCGGTCATCGCGTGCTTGGGTGTCGACAGCAGGCACAACGCCAGCAGGTTGACCGGATTGACGTCGGCGGCGCGGTTGATCGCCACCTGGATGCGCTCGGCCAGTTCGTCGACCACGTTGCCGATCCAGGCCGGCTTGTCCTCGGGCGCCGGGATATTGTCGCGCCAGTCGGGCGCATGTCGCGCCAGCGCCTCGTCGAGGAAGATCGGCTCGCCGAAGCTCACCGCCACCTTGCCGTAGTGGCGACGGACGATCTCGATGCCGGCGCGCAGCAGTGCCCAGATCGTTTCCTTTTCCTTCGGCCGACCCGACAGCTCATCGAGATAGCTCTTGCCCTCGACCAGCTTCTCGTAGCCGATGTACACCGGCTGGAATACCACCGGCCGGCGCGGTGCGCGCAGGAAAGCGCGCAGGGTCATCGCGATCATGCCGCCCTTGGGCGCCATCAGGCGGCCAGTACGCGAGCGCCCGCCCTCGATGAAGTACTCGATCGAGAAACCATTGCCGACCAGCTGCGCCACGTACTCGGAGAACACCGCCGAGTAGAGGGCATTGGCCTTGAAGCTGCGACGCAGGAAGAAAGCGCCGCCGCGCCGCAGCAGCGGGCCGATCACCGGCAGGTTGAGGTTGACGCCGGCGGCGATGTGCGGCGGCACGATGCCGCGGTCGTACAGCAGATAGCTCAGCAACAAGTAGTCCATGTGGCTGCGATGGCAGGGCACATAGATCACTTCATGGCCGGGCGCGACCTGCTTGAGCGATTCGAGGTGAGGCACCTCGACGCCGTCGTCGATGCGGTTCCAGAAGCCGGTGAGGATGAAGGACAGCGAGCGCACCACCGGGTTGGAATAGTCGGCGGCGATTTCCCAGGCGGCTGCGTGTGCCTTCTTCCAGGCATCGAGGTAGTCGCTGCGGTCACGCCGCGCTTGCTCGGTGATCGCCTTGCGCACCGGTTCGGAATCGAGCACGCGGTCGACCAGCAGGCGCCGGGTCGACAGGTCAGGGCCGATCACCGCGGCGCGGATGCGGCGGAAATGCGCGCGCAGCACGCGGCTGACCTTGCGCACCTGGCGCTCGTGCGGCTGGTCTTCCTCGAGGATTTCCCACACCCGCACCGCCGGCGAGAACTGCACGATGGTGTTGCGGCCGTTGAGCAGGATCGCGAGCAGGCGGCGGAAGCGGCCGACCAGCGCCCAGTTCTCCGAGAACAGCACCGAGAACCAGCCGCTCTGCCGATCCGGCGCACGTCCGACGAAGATCGACACCGGCACCAGCTGCACGTCCTGGTCGGGATACAGGCGGTGTGCCATCAACAGCCGCGACAGGCCATCGGAATGGCTGCGGTTCTTCGGCCGGCCAAGGCCGCTGCTGCGCCGGCGCGACAAGGCCACGTAGCTGCGCTTGCGGCCGAGCGGATCACCGGGCAATGGACGCAGCGGCGAGGGCAGCCCGGCTTCGCGGCAGGCGCGGTCGAGGATCAGCATGTTCGACAGGCCGTAGTGCTCGATCACGTAGCAGATCGGGCGCTCGGCCTGGAACGGCGGGACTTCGGGTTCGCGGCGGATCTCGATCCATGGCGCCAGCAGGCGCGCGGCAATGCGCGCCCACAGCGGCCGTTGCGCCGCGGGCGACGGCGCCGGTAGCGCCAGCGGCTGGGTCGGTTGCTGCGCAACGACGCCGGCGGGCGCCGGCTGCGCCGGGCTGCGCTCAGTCGGTTGCTGCGCAACTACGTCGGCTGGCGCCGACTGCGCTTTCGCTTCACCCGGCTGCGCCGGGCTGCGCTCAGTCGGTGACGACATCGCTGGGGCTCTTGGTGTCGAGTTCGAGTGCCACCGCCGGCTCGGCCAGCTCCGCTTCCGCCTCGCGCAGCGTGCGGGCGTTGTACCAGCCGCCATCGCGGCGTTGCATCTCGATCTCGACGGCGATCTCCTGTTCCAGCAAGGGATAGCGCAGGCGCAGCCGGGCCCGCTGCTCGTCGCCCTCGAGATACTCGACCTGCAGCGCATCGAGGCTGGCATCGGCATCGAAACCGTAGATGCGGCCGACGCGCTTGAGCCCGGCCATGGCAATGCCGCCCTTGGCCAGGGCCTGCTGCAGATTCAACTGGCGGGTCTGTTCGAGGCTGGTCAACTCCAGCTGCCGGGCGCTGGCCGCGAGCTCGGTGATCGCCAGACGGGCGCGTTCGCGGTCGGTCAGCAACTCCGGCGTGACCCAGGCGAGCACGGCGGCGATCGATGCCTGGGCATGCGCCTTCTCTTCGGCGTCGAGCTCGGCATTGTTGTCAACGGCAGCCTTGAGGAAGATCCCGGCGGTAGCCTGCAGCATCGGCCACTGCCCGGCGATCTCTTTTTCCAGCGTGTCCATGCGCTTGTTGTACAGCCGGAACAGCTCGACCTCGGCGTTCTTGGCGGTCAGCCGCTGCAGCATTTCGTCGAACTCGGCGCGTTGCAGGGCATCGACCGGCGCGGCGCTGGCGGCCGCCTCGTTCCAGCGTCGCTCCATGCCGGCATACAGGGCTGGTGGCAGGCTCAATTCTGCGTAGCGTGCCAAGTCGTTGTCGCGCAGCGCCTGGGCCTGGGCGCGGATCGCCGCCGCCGGGTCGTCGGCGGTCGGCACCGCCTGCTCGCCGCGGCAGGCGGCAAGCAGCAGGCCGAGCAGGAGCAGGGCGGCGAAACGCGGGAGCAAGGTCGGGCTCATCCGGTGGACGGGAGGTCGAGGGACGGCAAATCTACCAGATCGGGGTTAAGCGCCCGTCAGGGGGGGGTGCGCTCAGTCGGCGCTGTGCGACGACGCCCTCTGCGTGGGCTGCGCTTAGTCGTAGCGCAGCTTGTCGAGCTTGCGCTGGCGGCGCTCGGCCTCCGGCAGGTGCCAGGCGTTGTCGAACAGCGCCGGCTCCCAGCTGCCGTAGGTCGGGTTGGGCAGCACGAACCAGCGCTGGCCGAACCAGTCGCGATAGGGCGCGATCGCCTGCTCGCGGCCATCCGGCGTATTGGCAAGGATGCTGAGCATGTCGCCGATCTGGTCGCCAAACTGCATCAGCACCCGATGCGTGCGGCCCACCAGCTGGCGTCGGCAGCCCTTCTCCGAACCGTGCTGCTCGCAGCCTTCGACGAAATGGCCAAGGCCCAGGAAGCGCGCGTGATCGTCGACCGGAAAGCCGGCCTGGCGCAGGTTGCGCACGGTGGCTTCGTTGAGGTGGGCGACGCGGTTGCTGATGTAGAACACGGTGACGTCGCGCGCCGCCGCGGCGCGCAGAAACTCGACGGCGCCGGGCACCGCAGCGGCACGTTCTTCTTCCACCCACTGCGACCAGGTGAAGTCGTCGTAGCTGGCACCATCGCGGACCAGCCGCGCCTGGTAGGGCGAGTTGTCGAGCACGGTCTCGTCGATATCGACGATCACCGCCGGTGGCAGGCCGCGGGCGGGGTTGGCGCGCTCTTCCGGCACCAGCGCGTCCCAATCGGGGTCGGCCAGCGCGGCGCCGAGCTGCGCGTCGGCGGCGCGGTAGATCTGGGTCGCGAGCAGGCGGTACTCCAGCGACTGCTGCATCCAGGCCAGTGCGTTGATGTTGTCGTGTGCCGCAGCGCCCGCAGGTGCTGCCTCGGTTGCGACCGGAGCTTCGGGAGTCCGTGCTTCCGCCTGGCGGGTGGGCGCGGTCTGGCAGGCGGTCAGGCCAAGGGTCAACAGCAGGGCCAGGCCCAGGGTCGTCGTCTGGTGCATTGGTGTAGTCCGGCGATCGTTGCGCGGCAGTCTAACCGCAGTTGTGGACGCGACCGTGACGACCCCCCGATCAACGCATTCCCGCTACGCCGTTGCGCGGCTTTGCTCAGTCACCAAACAGCGCGGCGATGGCGTCCATATGCGCGCGACCGCGTGCCTTCTTCTCCACCGATTCGCGCTCGGGGTCGCTGCCGTCGCGCAGCAGATCGCTGGCCGGCAGTTCGTCCAGGAAGCGGCTGGGGAGCAGGTGCTCGGTCTCGCCCCAGCGCTTGGTCTCGGCGTTATGCGAGAGGTAGAGGCGCTCTTTGGCGCGGGTGATGCCGACGTACATCAGGCGCCGCTCCTCATCGAGCCGGCCTTCTTCGATGCTGGCTTCGTGCGGCAGGTTGCCGTCGTCACAGCCGACCACGAACACCGCGCGGAACTCCAGGCCCTTGGCCGCGTGCAGGCTCATCAGCCGCACCGCATTGCCGGGCTCGCCGCGGTCGGCATTGGACAGCAGCGCCAGCTGCGCCGCGAGCTCGCCGGGGCCGCCGCCGCGGGCGCCTTCGAACCACTGAGCCAACTCGTCGATATTGCCCTTGCGCCGCAAGTAGCCGGCGTCGTCCTTGCACTGGCTGCGGATCATCGCCAGCAGCCCGCTCTGCTCGGCGAGCTGCGGCACCAACTCGGCCGGCGTGACGCGCTGCGACAACTCGCGCAGGCGGCGGACGATGGTGGTGAACTCGTTCAGGCCGTTGGCCGCGCGCGGCGTCAGTTGCTTGAGCAAGGAAACATTGCCGGCCGCCGCCGACAGCGACAGCCCGGCGGTCTGCGCCAGCTGCGCCAGTTTCTCCAGCGAGGTGCTGCCGACTTCGCGCTTGGGCGCGGCGATTGCACGCAGGAAGGCAGCATCGTCGTCGGGATTGGCCAGCACCCGCAGCCAGCACAGCAGGTCCTTGACCTCGGCGCGTTCGAGAAAGGCGGTGCCGCCGGTCAGGTGATAGGGGATGCGCAGCAGCTGCAGCGCTTTCTCCAGCGGCCGTGACTGGTGGTTGCCGCGGAACAGGATGGCGAATTCGCCCCAGGGAATGTCCTTGGCCTGCTTGAGGTAATGGATCTCGGCGGCGACGCGCTCGGCCTCGTGCTCGTTGTTCTTGCAGGCCAGCACCCGCACCGGCTCGCCGTCGCCGTGCTGGCTCCACAGTTCCTTGAGATGCGCGTGCGGGTTGTTGGCGATCAGGGTGTTGGCGCAGCGCAGGATGCGCGCCGAGCAGCGGTAGTTCTGCTCGAGCTTGATCACTTTCAGCTGCGGATAGTCCTGCGCCAGCAGGTCGAGGTTCTCCGGCTGCGCTCCACGCCAGGCATAGATGCTCTGGTCGTCGTCGCCGACGCAGGTCATGCGGCCCTTGTCGCCGGCGAACTGCTTGAGCAACCGGTACTGGGCGCCGTTGGTGTCCTGGCATTCGTCGACCAGCAGGTAGCGGATGCGTTCGCGCCAACCGGCCGCCAGCTCGGCATCGGCTTCGAGCAACTGCAGCGGCAAGCGGATCAGGTCATCGAAGTCGACCGCGTTGAATGCCGACAAGCGCGCCTGGTAGCGCGCATAGATCCCCGCGGCTTCGCGCTCGCGCACGCTGCGCGCCGCCTCCTGCGCCTGCTCCGGTGACAGGCCGTTGTTCTTGGCCTGCGAGATCAGGTTGTGCAGCGCGTACAGCGCGTCGTTCTTGGCGCCGCTGGGCGCCAGATCTTTCACCAGCGCCATCTGGTCGTCGCTGTCGAAGATCGAGAAGCCGCGGCGCAGACCGGCGCGCTCGTGTTCGATCTGCAAAAAGCGCAGGCCCAGCGAATGGAAGGTGGAGATGGTCAGGCCATCGTCGCCGTCGCCGCGGATGCGCTTGTTCACGCGCTCGCGCATCTCCTTCGCCGCCTTGTTGGTGAAGGTGATGGCGGCGATGTGTCGTGCCTCGAACTGCTTCGTGGCGATCAGGTAGGCGATCTTCTCGGTGATCACCCGCGTCTTGCCGCTGCCGGCACCGGCGAGCACCAGCAGGGGGCCGCGCGTGTACTCGACGGCGGCGTGTTGTTGAGGGTTCATGCCGGACATGGGGCGGCGATTGTAGCTGGCTGCCCTCGCAGGCGGGCCGAGACCGGATGCACGGCGGCCGGCGGCTCTGTCAGACTTCGTCGATGCTGCAGATTTCCCCTTCACTGGCCATCCCCGACGACGAACTGGTCGAGCGCTTCGTGCGCAGCGCCGGTCCCGGTGGGCAGAACGTCAACAAGGTCTCGACCGCGGTCGAACTGCGCTTCGACGTGCTCAATTCGCCATCGCTGCCCGACGCGGTAAAGGCGCGGCTGCTGGCACGTCGCGACCGTCGCCTTACCAGTGAAGGCGTGCTGGTGATCAGCGCGCAGCGTTTCCGCACCCAGGAGCGCAATCGCGAGGATGCGCGCGAGCGCCTCGCGGCATTGGTTGCCGCCGCGCTGGTGGTGCCGAAGAAGCGCATCGCCACCCGGCCCACGCGCGGCTCGCAGGAGCGCCGGTTGAGCGGCAAGCGCGAGCGCAGCGGCATCAAGTCCGGACGCGGACGGCGCTGGGAGGGCGAATGATCCGGGTGCCGGTGCTGCCACCGAAGGCGCCGCGGCGCAGCCGCGCCATCGGCCGCTGGCTGGGGCGCACGGTGCTGGGGTTGGGCGGCTGGCGCATCGAAGGCGATTGGCCGGACCTGGCGCGGATGGTGGTTATCGTCGCGCCGCATTCCTCGGCCTGGGACGCGATCTGGGGCATCGCCGCCAAGCTGGCGATGGGCGTCGACATCGTGTTCATGGCCAAGAAGGAAGCCTTCGTCGGCCCGATCGGCTGGGCGCTGCGCTATTTCGGTGGCCAGCCGTTCGATCGCAAGGCCGCCTCAGGCTTGATCGGGCAGGCGGTGGCTGGCATCCGTGGCGCCGAGAAGCGCTGGTTCGTACTGGCGCCAGAGGGGACCCGGCGCCAGGTGGAGAAGTGGCGCAGCGGCTTCTGGCACATCGCCCGCG
>DASUOA010000042.1:0-4917 GCA_036276895.1 Arenimonas sp.
GTTGCCCCACACCACCAGCTTCTCGATATCAGCGACGGCAACACCGGCCTTGACCTGCAGCTGGCTCAGCGCACGGTTGTGGTCGAGGCGCAGCATCGCGGTGAAGTTCTTCGGGTTCAGATCCGGCGCCGACTTCATGGCGATGTAGGCATTGGTGTTGGCCGGATTGCCGACCACCAGCACCTTCACACCGCGCGAGGCAACGGCGTTGAGCGCCTTGCCCTGCACAGTGAAGATTTCGGCGTTCTTGAGCAGCAGGTCCTTGCGCTCCATGCCCGGGCCGCGCGGCATCGCGCCGACCAGCAGAGCGACATCGGCGTCTTTGAACGCCACCATCGGATCATCGCTGCCGACCATGCCAGCCAGCAACGGGAAGGCGCAGTCTTCGAGCTCCATCATCACGCCGCGCAGCGCCGCCTGCGCCTTCTCCATCGGCAGCTCCAGCATCTGCAAGATTACCGGCTGGTCCTTGCCCAGCATCTCGCCCGAGGCGATACGGAACAGCAGCGAATAACCGATCTGGCCGGCAGCACCGGTGACGGCAACACGGACGGGGGCTTTCATGGGCTTACTCCTGGGAAAAAACGCGGCACCGCTCGCGCAGCGCCGCAGTCTGGGATCACTTCAATTCGGCGAAGAATTCTTCGATGCGCTTGAGGCCGACCGGCAGCTGCGCGGTCGGGCAGGTATAGGAAATGCGCAGCGCGCGCGGCTCGCCGAAGGCCGAACCGGGCACGCAGGCAACACCCTTCGCCTCAAGCAGCGCGTTGCAGAAGTCGACGTCGTTGTCGATGCGCACGCCGCTGTGCGACTTGCCAAAAGCGCAGCTGATATCGGGAAACACGTAGAACGCGCCCTGCGGCTTGGGGCAGACCACGCCGGGAATGGCGTTCATGGTGGCGACCACGAGGTCGCGCTTGCCCTGGAACTCGGCATTCTTCGCGGCCGGCACGTCCTGCGGGCCGCTCAGGGCGGCGATCGCCGCCGCCACCACGATCTCCGGGATGTTGGTGATGTGGTTGGAGTTGAGCGTGGCCAGCGCCTTGGCGACGGACTCCGGACCGGCCATGAAGCCTACGCGCCAACCGGGCATGCCATAGGTCTTGGACAGCGAGTCGACGAAGATGCAGCGCTCGCGCAATTCGGGGCGGGCATTGACGAAGTGGTGGTAGCCGAGGTCGTCGAACACCATGCGGTGATAGATGTCGTCGGTGATGATCCAGGTGTCGGGGTACTTCGTCAGCACATCGGCCAGTGCGGCGATTTCCTCGCGGCTGTAGACCATGCCGGTCGGGTTGTTCGGATTGTTGAACAGGAACACCTTGGGCTTCTGCGCCAGCGCCGCATCGAGCTGCGCCGGGGCGAGCTTGTAGTTCTGGCTGGCCGGGCATGGCAGCTCGATGACCTTGGCATCGACGATGGCGGCGATGTCGGCGTAGGTGGTCCAGTACGGCACGGCGTAAGCGATGGCATCGCCCGGGTCGAGCAGCGCCTCGGCCAGGTTGTAGAGCATGTGCTTGGCGCCGATACCGGTGGCACAGTGGGCACGGGTGTAACCGGTGAGGCCGGCGCGCTCGATATGCGCGAGAAAGGCGTCGAGCAGCGCGTCACTGCCGCGGTTGCTGCCGTACTGGCCGCTGTCCTTTTCCAGCGCTTCGCGCGCGGCGGCGTAGACATGCGGGCCCGGCAGGAAGTTGGGCACGCCGATGGAGAAGCTGACGATGTCGCGGCCGGCGGCTTTGAGCGCCTTGGCCTTTTCGGCGACGGCCATAATCGCGCTGGGCTTGGCGCGGCCCATGCGGCGGGCGAGCTGGGGCATCGGGGTTCCTCGGCGAGAGTCTGCGGCGGCGGGAAAAACCGCCGTAGGATACCACGCAGTGCCAAGCCGCCTGTCCGGCCGGAATCCCCGAATGCCCCGTCTGCACCGCGTCATCGCCCTGCTCGTACTGTTGCTTCCGCTGGCGGTTGCCGCGCAGCCGCGCGTCGCCGTCGGCGCCGATGGCCAGCCGCTGCGCATCAGCGGCCGCATCGCCCTGATCGAGCCGGACATCGAGCTCTCGTTAGTGACCGCTGGCGGCTTGCGCGAGCCGCGGCGCGAATGGTCGGACTCGGCACGTCGACTGTTTCCGGAGGCGACCCGACGCTTGCTGGCCGAGTCGGGACGTGCTGAAGGCCATCCGGTCGAGCTGCCCGACGACCTGGATCCAGCGTCGCAGGTTGGCCAGATCGTTCGCCTCAACCAGGCCGTCGCGCTGTCGATCGCCGCCTATTCGATGCCAGGCAGCCAGCTCGCTACCAAGGGCCGTCAGCTGGACTGGAGCCTCGGCCGTGGCGTGACCGCATTGCGCGAGCAGACCGGTGCCGACTACGGCCTGTTCGTCTACATCCGCGACAGCTACGCCAGCACCGGCCGCAAGGCGCTGCGCGTGTTCGGCATCCTCGCCGGCGCCGCGATGGGCAGTTATCTCGATATCGGCGGTGGCCAGCAGCTGGGCGTCGCCACGCTGGTCGACCTGCGCAACGGGCAGGTGGTGTGGTTCAACCTGATGAGCAACAGCAGCGGCGACCTGCGCGATGCCGTGGGCGCTGACAAGACGGTGCGGCAGATGCTCGACGGCCTGCCGCTGTGATCGGCCGCGCCGTGTTGCTGGCCCTGTTGCTGTCGACGCCGCCACTGGCATCGGCGATCGACAGTGCGCGAGCCGGCCAGCGGCCGCCCAGCGGCAGCGATGAAGACGAACTCTGGTACGCCATGGAGCGGGCCGAACAAGAACTGCAGCAATCGCCGCGACGCATCCGCGACGTAGCCTTGAATGCGTACGTGGGCGGCGTCGCCTGCAAGGTCGTCGACGACTTCTGCAGCGATGTGCGCGTCTACCTGATCGACCAGCCGGGCTTCAACGCGTCGATGTCGCCGAATGGCATGCTGGTCGTGTGGTCCGGCGCCCTGCTGCGCCTGCGCGACGAAGCCGAATTGGCGCTGCTGATCGGCCACGAGTTCGCCCATTTCCGCGAGCGCCACAGTCTGAAGCAATGGCGCAAGGCCAAGCGCACCACGGCGTTCATGGCGACCTTCGGCGTCGCCAGCTATGGCGGTGGCGTTGGCGCCGCAGGTGCCCTCGCAGGCATGGCTGGCTCAGCATCATTGTTACGCCACTCCCGCAGTGCCGAACGCGAGGCCGATCGCATCGGTTTTGCCGCGGCGGTCGCTGAGGGCTATGACTCCGGCGCCGGAATACGCTTGTGGCAACGCCTGCTCGCAGAGGAAGAAACCGTGCGCCGCGGCAAGCCGGCCCCAGTTTTCGCCAGTCATCCGGACACCGCCGCACGACTGGCCGACGTGCAACGCGCGGCGCACCTGCATGGCGGCATGGGAAAACGCGGAGTCCACGCGTATCGCGAAGCCACTGCAGCCTTTCTGCCGGACTGGCTGGAGGGTGAACTGTCGCGCCGACGCTTCGACGCTTCGATCGAGGCGATTGGTCGGCTGCGCGACGACTATGGCGACGCGCAACGGGGGTTGTTGACGCACTTTCTGGCCGAGGCACATCGCCGACGTGCGCGTGACGGCGACCTGGCGTTGGCAGCCGCCCTTTACGCAGAGGCCACCACCCTCGCAGACGCGCCAGCCGCCGCCTTCCGCGAGCAAGCCCTGATCCAACGCGCAGCCGGCGAACGCGACGCGGCGATCACCAATTTCCGTCGCTACCTGCAACTCGAACCGGCGGCCGATGATGCCGCCTTCATTGCCGCCTACCTGCAGGAGCTCGCATCGCCGCCATGATCCACCCTGCCCTGCGCATCGTCACCACCGTCCTGCTGTTGCTGCTGCTGGCCGCCTGTGCCAGCCATGGCGGCCGCCTGCAACGCGCCGGCCACGTGCAGGTCTTCGACCTGACGATCAGCAGCGAACTCGATTGGGCCCGCTACCGCAGCCCGCGACAGGAACTCTGGACCATCGACGGCCCGCTGCTGAACCAACTTCGTATCATCAGCGCGATCAAACCCGGCGAGCACGTTTTCCTGCGCGGCAAACAGCGCCGAACGCAACCCAACGGCCCGTGGTTCCGTAGCGGCATGCGTCCGGATGAAGTCCGCGACCTGGTGCTCGATGCCCTGCGCCTCGAGGGCTGGACCCGGGTATCCGCCAATGCGCTTCGCCCCGCGCCGCTGGGCGACCTTTCCGGCCTGCGCTTCGAGCTCGATCTCACCAGCGGCAGCGGCCTGATCTATCGCGGCCAGGCCGCGGCCACCGAGCGCGACGGAAGGCTCACCCTGCTGCTCTGGCTCGCACCGGCCGAGCACTACTACCCGCGTGATGCCGACGCGGTGCGCAGGCTGCTCGACACGCTGCGCTTCAGCTACTGAGCGGCATCACCCGATCCCGGCCAGCATCCTTGGCAGCATAGAGCTGGCGATCGGCCGCTTCGATCAGGTCATCCGGACTCCTCTCCGAAACCGGCACGCAGCAGGCAACACCGATGCTCAGGGTGACGCGGTCGCGCTCGCCCAAGTCGTCGCGCAGCAGCTCGGCATCGCGGACGGAGCGGCACAAGCGCTCCGCCACCTCGATCGCCCCGGCCAACTCGGTATCGGGCATCACCAGCGCGAACTCCTCCCCGCCAAAACGCGCCGGCAGATCCCCAGGCCGACGCGCGGCATCGGCGACACACGCAGCGACACGAATCAGCACCAGATCTCCGGCGTGGTGGCCGAAGTGATCGTTGTACAGCTTGAAGTGATCGACATCACACAGGATCAACGACAGCGGCCGGCGATCACGGATGGCGCGCTGCCATTCGCTGCCCAGCACCTGGTCGAAGCGGCGACGGTTGTAGATCTGGGTCAATCCATCGAGCGTCGAAAGTCGCTCCAGTTCGTCGCGGGCCTGCTGCAGGTCGCGGGTCCGTTCGACGA
>DASUOA010000043.1:0-5917 GCA_036276895.1 Arenimonas sp.
GCTGCGGTTGGCCTGCACCATCGGCGCGAGGCCCGGCTCGTGGATCGGGATTTCGCCGCGGTTGAGGGCTGCGACCTTGCCCGGATCGATGTCGATGCACAGCACGTGGTGGCCGACCTCGGCCAGGCAGGTACCGGTGACCAGGCCGACGTAGCCCGTACCGAAGATCGTCACTTTCATTGCGGTTTGCGCTCCGGAAACTCAAGCCGACAGTGTCGGCGAGCGGCTTGCGGATTGTCTATCGCGCGGCGCTGTCAGGCCTTCGCGGCGACAGCACCAGTGCCGCCAGCATGCCGGCCACGGCCAGATTGGCGGTGGTGCGCAGCGGGTAGTCGACGGTCGAATGCAGCAGCGCGAGCAACAGCGCGATCCAGGCGGCGCGGGCGATCAGCATCGCTTCGCTGGGCTGCGACTGCCGCCGCCAGACGCGCCAACCGGCATGCAGGAAGGCCAGCAGCAGCGGCGCGAGCAGCAGCACCGCGAGCCAGCCGCCATCGAGCCAGAGTTCGAAGTAGTCGTTGTGGGCGTGGTTGACGATGGCCGCTCCCACCGTATCGCCTTCGAATGGCTGGTAGGCGTACCAGAAGCTGCCCAGCCCGGCGCCCAGCGGTGCGTGCGCCTCTGCTGCCTGCAAAGTGATTGGCGCGATGACCCAGCGCAGGTCGTCGGCCGGATCCTTCTCCAGCCGTTCGAGGATGCCCACCAGTGCGTACTGCACCGACAGCAGCAGGCCGATCGCGACGATCGCGGCGATCACCCGACGCCCACCGCGCCGTTGCCGCAGCGACAGCATCGCCGGCACCGACAGCGCAATCGCCAGCATGCCGAGCAGCAGGCCAGCGCGTGAGCGCGCCAGCGCGATGCCGAGGATCAGCAATACGCCGAGCAGGATGCCGGCAGCGATCCAGCCGCCATGCACGCGACGGCCATCGAGACGGCGACTCACCGCCCAGGCGGTGGCGACCAGCACCAGCGGCAAGGCCATCGCCAGCTGGCTCGCGTAGTGGTTGCGGTTGACGAAGAAGCCGACCGCGCCCGTAGCGTTCCTGCTGTCGTGAAAACGCAGGGCGCTCTCGGGCCCGCCGAACATCTGCGCGATGCCGACCACTACTGCGGCTGTGGCCGCGACCATGAGCAATGCGAGCAGGCGTCGCCGGTCGGCGCTCGACATCTGCAAGGTCGCCAGATACAACGCGACCGCCGGCAGCAGCCAGTGCAGGGCGCGCTCGGTGGCGCTTGGAAACAGTGCGATGCCGGCGGGCAACGAAAGGCCTATTGCACCCAACTCAGTCGCCAGTTCGCTGCGCGCCATCGTTGCGGGCAACCAGTCAGCGGGCAACGGCAGCAGCTGGATCAGGGGCAATACCAGCGGCAGCGCGGCCAGCCATGCCAGCGTCGGCAGTCCCGTGTCGTCGGAAGCCTGTCGCCAGCCCACCGCAACCAGCAAGGCCAATGCGGACAGTTGCGTGGCGGTGTCGCCCAAGCTGCCCCTACCGCCCCCCAGGACAATGGCCAGCAGCAAGGTGGTCGCAGCCAGCCAGAAGTGCAATCGGGCCGAGGGATTGCTGCGCACTCCGGCTGCGTGTGCTCCCGCTGTCATGGACGAACTCTCCGAAAGTTCCGGTCGCCGTAAAGCAGACGGGCCGCCTTTAGGGCGGCCCGCTGCAGGTAATCGAAATCTATCCCATCATTCGCTGACGATCTCGTCGCGATCATCCGACACTTCGACGGCCATGTAAGCCACGGTCGCACCCGCCACCGTAATAGGAATCCACTTGATGGCCGAGGTGGCGACACCGGCTGTCGTCTGCACTGTACCCACGGCCTGTGCAACCTGCGAATTCACGCTGGCGGTCTGCGCGACGGCACCAGCACAGGTCGACTGCCCCGGCACAACCACGCTCGAGCCGGCCTCAACCGCCAGCACGCAGCCATCGGTGAAGTCGATGCTGGCCTTGGCACCATCCATCGCCAGCACGCGGTCACCGGCGCGCAGGGACTGTCCCTCATCAGCAGTAACGAACTTCTCGCCTTGATTGACAAGGACGGTGCCGTCCAGCCCCTTCAGGTGGGCGACGACGTTTTCGGACGGCTCACCGGCGAAGGCAGAGCCCGCCAGCAGGGATGCGGCGATCAGGCTAGCAAGACGCTTCATTGTCGACTCCTCAGGTATCGGTGCGCGAAAGGCAGAAGCCCGCCGCGGGGATAAGCGATGGCAGGTTACCCCCTGCCCGGCTGGGTCGCAACCGTGAATAGTTCACACGGTGAGCCTCGAAAACTGCCAACGCCGGCCGGTGACGACACCGGACAAGTCAGGGCGTCGGCGCCCGACTGATGGCCAGACCGTCATACCAGGCCTGGCCTCCGATACGGCGCTCTGCCGGAATACGCGCCGGCAGCAGCAGGCGCAGAACCTGCGCGCTGCAGCCTTGCGCCGGCACTTCGAAGGCCAACGCGAAGGCGTGCCAGCTGCGCTGCCCACGCAGCGGCTCGCTGCGCCCCAGCGGCGCCCCGCCAGCATGGCAGTTGACTTGCCACACCAGCCCCCGCTCGCTGCGCAGAGCGTCGGCACGCGCGCGGCCCTGCAGCCGCCACATGCCCGGCGGCAAGGCCAGCACTTGCTGCACATGCGCGAACGGCACCCGGCGATCATCGAAGGCGACGCGCAAGGCGAGATTGCCGCTGGCGCCCGTCACTGGCATGCGATCGATCCGGGCACCCGGCACTCGCCCGAACCGCCAGTCGAAGCCAAAGCCACTGGGCGCAAGCTCGAAGTCGCCGTTGTAGACGTTGCCCAGCTCCGTGAGCTCGCGCTGCCCCAGCTGGCTGACCCAAACCAGATAAGCGCGATCGCCTTGGCCATCGCGCAGCAGCCTGTCGAGCCAAGGCTGCAGCTCCGCCTGCGGCAGACCGCCGCCGGCTCCTGTTCGCAGCAACTGCCATAACGGCTCGACCGCACCGGAATCGCTGGCGGTTTGCGCCAACAGCCGGAGGAACTGCGCACGCCACGGCGGTGAGTCCGACAGCTTCGCGGCCAGCGCCGGCTGTACCGCCGGCTCGGCCGCGAGGGTAACCAGAACCGGCAAGAGCGTGCTCGCCGTTTGCGGTCGCAATCGCAACAGGAAGTCGAAATGACCCAGTGCCTTGGCTACATCGCCAGTCTGCAGCCCGTAGTCGAACAAACGTGCATGGGTGAAGCGGTCGCGCGGTCCGCGATGCACAGCGGCGTTGTACAAAGGCAGCGCAGCCTCGATGCCGTCCTCGGCCTCGCGCAACTGCGCCAGCACACGGTAGGGACGGCCGTTCAGCGGGCTCGCCTGCAGGGCGGACAAGGCCAGCGCCTTGATCGTTTTGGCGTCCGCGGGTTGGCGCAGCGCTGCGTCCAGGGCATTGAGCAAGGCGACGGGATGGTCCTCGCGCCAGCGCAAGGCCCGCTCAGGGTCGCTGCTCTGCCAGTGGTCCGCCAGGCCAAGCGTCAGCACGCGCCAGGCCAGAAGCACCGCGATGCAGGTGATGACGGCCGCGGCAACGATGCGCTGCCTGGATTGCAGCCTCATTGATGGCGAACCCGCTCGATGCGTGCGACATCGCCATCTCGACGCAGGTCGAAACGGATGTCGCCCTCGACGGTGTTCGGCCGCAGCTCGCCGCTGGGCAGCACGGTCGCGCGATAGCGCGCGCTGACGCTGCCGCGATCACCGTTGCCGAGCCAAACAGGCTCGCTCCACTCGATGCGGCGGCTGTCGCTGGCGCGGAACAGCTGTTCGTAGTCTTCGCTGATGGCATTCAGCCCGCCACGATTGTTGCGTGCATCGCCAGTGAACAGACGCATCAGGGCCTGCAGGTCGCCTGCGCCATAGCTGCGCTGGAACTGTTCCAGCAGCGCCATGGCTTCGCGCTCGTCGAGCAAAGGAGTGTCAGGCGTCGGTGTCGAATCGGTTGCGGCGGCGACAGGCGCCTGCGCGACCACTGGGACAGGCGCGTCGGAGACGTCGAACGCGGCATCCGGCGTTTGCGTCGGAGCGGCTCGCGCGACAGTGGCTGGCTCGGGCGGACTGGTCGCCGTCGTTGCCGTCATCGCCGGTTTTGACGTCGGCGCAGGCTCGCGCGGCGCTCGCTCAAGGAGCTCCGCCCGGGCAATGGCGACAGTCGGTGCGGCAGGCGGTGGTGCCGGCAAGGCAGGCGCCGTCGATGGAGCTGGTGATGGAGCTGGTGATGGCGGCCGACCTGCCGGTTCATTGACCGCCAAGGGCGTGACCGGCGGCTCGGCCGGGCGGTCTTCGCTGAACTGCATCGACGATGCTTGGACCGCATCGCGGATCTCTGCTGGCGTGGCTCGGGCGACCAGCGATTCTTCGGAGCTCGACGCGTGGGCGGCGATGGGCGTTGCCGCGGTGTCGGGACGGTCCGCCTGCACACCGCCCGCCGCCTGCAGAACGACGGCGCCCGTCGGCTCCAGTCGCTGCAGATACCAAGCGCCACCCAGCCCCACGGTCGCCAACACACCCAGACTGCCCAGCACCAGCCAAGGCAGGCGACGCACCGCACGTGACGACAGCACCGGTGTCTCGATGGGAGGCAAAGGACGCGCCCGGAAGCCGCCCGGCGCCGTCGCGTGCACCACCGCAGCCGACGCCGACGTTTCCGGCGGGCGCCGGTCGTACTCAGCGCGCCGCTCAGGGGTGCGCAGGTCCTGCCAGGCGCGATTGACACGGTCGGCGTACACCGCATCCCACTCGTCATGGTTGCGGTCGGGATGCAGCCAGCGCTGCAGCAGACGGTAGTGCTGTTTGATCTGCTCCTCGGCGGCATCCGGCGCCACCCCGAGCACGCGGTAGCTGTCGGCACCCGGCGCGAACAACACCTGCTGCAGATAGAAGGTTGCCGCTTCGGCCAGCTGCGCGCGCGACTCGCCGGTCGCAGATTCGACCTGCTCGAACAGTTCAACATCGCCTGCCGCCAGCCGGAACAGCTGCGGCAGATCCCCAGGCAGCGGCCGTTGCCGCACCGCCGCCAGCAGCGCCGGCGCCCGCAGCAGGGCCAGTGCCTGTTCGATCGCGCTGCTGTGCCCGACGGTCATTGCCGGGCGAGTTTCTTGGTGTCCTTGGCGCCGTACGAGTAGTAGCTGTAGTCGCCGTAACCGTAGCCGTAGCCGTTGCCGGCATGCTTGGCCTCGAACTTGGTCAGCAAGGTGCCGATCACGTGCGCGCGCGCCGCCAGGAGGCGCTTGATGGCGTTCTTGGCGACGGCGATGCGGGTCTCACCCGACTCGACCACCAGCAAGGTACCGTTGGCAAGATTGGACAGGATCGGCGCGTCGGCCAAGCCCATCACCGGCGGGCCGTCGAGGATCAGCTGGTCGAACTTTTCGGCAGCCACGGTGAGCAGCGACACCATCTTCGGGCCCATCAGCAACTCGGCCGGATTCGGCGGCAATGGACCGGTCGGCATGATCATCAGGCCCTGGGTCGAGGTCGGCTGGATCACTTCGGTGGCCTTGGCAGCGCCGGCCAGATAGTTGCTCAGACCTTGGCTGTTCTCGATGCCGAGCACGCGATGCAGCGACGGATTGCGCAGGTCGCAGTCGACGATCAGCACCCGCTTGCCGAGCTGGGCGAAATTCTTCGCCAGCGTCAGCGCGGTCGTCGACTTGCCCTCGGCCGGCGTCGAACTGGTCACCAGCAGGCAGCGCGGCACGCCGCTGCCAGTGGAGAACTGCAGCGCGGTGCGCACCGAGCGGTAGGCCTCGGCGAAGGCCGAGCGCGGATCGTCGAGCGCCTCGTTCGGCGTCTGTGGCGCCTTGAGCTTGGGAATGATGCCGAGCACCGGCATGCCGAGCAGCTTCTCGAGTTCGTCTGGCGACTTCAGCGTGTCGTCGAGGTGCTCGAACAGGAAGGCCAGCAGCACGCCGCCAAAG
>DASUOA010000044.1:0-9695 GCA_036276895.1 Arenimonas sp.
AGGTCAGCTCGCGCAGTTCTTCCAGCTGCCGGCGCTCATCGCTGCTGATCCAGCCTTCCTTGACGCCTTCATCGAGCTGGCTGGCGAAATCCAGCGCCTCGATGTCGTGGTGCTTGAGCGCCTTGAGGAACTTGCGCTCGACCGGCTCGGCCAAGATCACCTTGGGCAGCGCCGCATAGATGCGACCGGCCGGGTTGTTTTCGCAGGGCGTGATGAACACGCCGTGGGCAAGACGCTCGCCGGCTTCCGAGGGCGACAGGAGCAAGGATGCCGCGCGATGGCCGAGGCGATCCGAGGGTTCCTGCGCGCGCCGGCCCCAGGGGAACACCAACAGCCACAGCAGCCACGCCGCCGGACGGATCGGGAAGTTGCGCAGCGCGCCCGACAGCGCCCGCTCGATCTTGAAGCAGGCATCGTGGAAGGCGTAGGCAAGCAGCGGCTGGTCGGTTTCCGGCCGGCCTTCATCCTCGTAGCGCTTGAGCATGGCGCTGGCCAGATACAACTGCGACAGCACATCGCCCAGGCGTCCGGACAAACGCTCCTTGAACTTCAGCTTGCCGCCGAGCAGCAGCATCGAAGTGTCGGCGACCAGCGCCAGGTTGGCCGAATAGCGGTTGAGCTTGCGGTAGTAGCGCTTGGTATAGGCATCGCCCGGCGCGCTGCCGATCTTGGAGGTGAAGGCGCCGATCACGAAGCTGCGCACCGCATTGGAAATCGCGAAGCCGATGTGGCCGAACAGGTTTCGGTCGAACTCGCGCAGCCGCACCGCGGGGTCGGGATGCTGCGCCGCCTGCATCTCCTTGAGCACCCAGGGATGGCAGCGGATCGCGCCCTGTCCGAAGATCATCAGCGAGCGGGTCATGATGTTGGCGCCTTCGACCGTGATCGAAATCGGCGCCGCCTGCCAGCCGCGGCCGGCGAAGTTGCGCGGGCCGAGGATCACGCCCTTGCCGCCGAGCACATCCATCACATCGCGCGACAGCTCGCGCGCCATTTCGGTGCAGTGGTACTTGGCGATCGCCGAGGGTACCGCCGGCTTCTCGCCGCGATCGACCGCTGCCGCCGTGGCACGCGCCAGCGCGCTGCAGGCGTAGGCATTGCCGGCGATGCGCGCCAGCGCTTCCTCGACGCCTTCGAAGCGGCCGATCGACAGGCCGAACTGCTTGCGGATGCGTGCATAGGCGCCGGTGGCGACCGCGCCGAGCTTGGACGCACCCGCCGATGTCGAGGGCAGGGTGATGGCGCGGCCGACCGACAGACACTCGACCAGCATGCGCCAGCCGTGGCCGATGTAATCCTCGCCACCGATCAGCTGCGACAGCGGCAGGAACACATCATTGCCGTGCACCGGGCCGTTCTGGAACACGCAGTTGAGCGGGAAGTGACGCCGACCGATTTCCATGCCCGGGGTGCCGCGTGGCACCAGCGCCAAGGTGATGCCGCGATCCTTGTTCTCGCCGAGCAGGCCATCGGGATCGTACAGGCGGAAAGCGAGGCCGATGATCGATGCCACCGGGGCCAGGGTGATGTAGCGCTTGTCGAAGTTCAGGCGCACACCCACCACCTTCGCGCCTTCCCACTCGCCCTCGCAGACGATGCCGTAATCGGGAATCGAGGTCGCATCCGAACCGGCAGTCGGGCCGGTCAGCGCGAAGCAGGGCACCTCGCGGCCATCGGCCAGGCGCGGCAGGTAGTACTCCTTCTGCTCCTTGGTGCCGTAGTGCAGCAGCAGCTCGCCCGGGCCCAGCGAATTCGGTACGCCGACGGTCGAGCTCAGCGTTGCCGAGATCGAAGCGAGCTTGCTGATCACGCAATGGTGCGCGTAGGCGGAGAAACCGAGGCCGCCGTATTCCTTCGGAATGATCATGCCGAAGAACCTGTGCTGCTTGACGTAGTCCCAGATCTCCGGCGGCAGATCGGCGCGGTTGTGGGTGATGTCCCAGTCGTTGGTCATGCGGCAGACGGTTTCCACCGGGCCGTCCATGAAGGCCTGCTCTTCGGCGGTGAGCTGCGGCTTGGGCTGGGCCAGCAGCACGTCCCACTTGGGCATGCCGGAAAACAGCTCGCCTTCGAAGCCGACGGTGCCGGCTTCAAGCGCGGTCTTCTCGGTGTCCGACAGCGGCGGCAGGATCTTCGTATAGAAGCGCAGCAGCGGTGCGGTGATCCATTGCTGGCGCAGCGGCGTGATCAGCAGCGGCAGCGCGACCAGGGCCAGCAACACGCCGGCGACGACGGTGGCGCCAACGCTGGCGCCGAGCAGCGCCGCGACCACCAGGCCGCTGGCGGCGAGCGCGGTGAACACCGCCATGCCGAAGCGGTGGTAGGTCGCCAGCACGGTGGCCAGCAACAGCACGAGGAAGGGGGCAAGCAGGCTCATGGTCTCACTCCGGGAGGCGGCCGGCGCGCAGCGCCGGATCGGACAGGAAATTCAACAAGGTCTCGGTGAAGGCGTCGTTGTCGTCGCCCGCCAGCATATGCGTTGCGTCGGGCAAACGGACATGACGGGCGTGCGGGACGAGGTCAAGGAAGTGCGCGACATGGTCGTGGCTGACCAGGTCGCTGCGGCCGCCGCTGATCAGCAGCGTCGGCACATCGAGGCTGCGCGCGGCGTCGTCGAGCAGGGTCTCGATGCCGCGGGTGTCGGGAATGAATTCGGCCAGCAGGCGCGGGTCCCAATGCCAGCGCAGGCGGCCATCAACGCCGGCGCGCAGCAGATGGCGCAACTGCGCTTCGCCTTTGCGCTCGCGACGGTGCGGAAGGTAGCGCGCGATTTCCTCGCTCGCGTGCGTGTAGGAGTCGAAGCCGTCCGGGTGCGCTCCCATGAAATCGAGGATGCGCGCGACGCCGGTCGGCTCCCAACGCGGCGCGATATCGACCAGCACCAGTGCCGAGAACGGACGTGCGCGTTGCTGCGCGATCAGGCCGGTCAGACCGCCCATCGACGCGCCCACCAGCACCGGCGCCGCGCCGGTGGCCTGCGCCGCGTGGACGACATCGGCAACGAACTGTTCGGCACGATAGGGGCGATGCGCCGGGTTGCGTCCGGATTGGCCATGCCCGCGTGCATCCCAGCTCAGGCTGGTGTATCCGTTCGCGGCCAGACGCTGCTGCGTCGCCGACCAGGCTTGGCGCGTCTGCCCGAAGCCATGCGCCAGCAACAGCGGGCGGCCACGCCCAACGTCGCAGTGTTCGCCGCGTAGCATCAGGCCGTCGTCGCTGCGGAACTCGCAGGCGAGCGTGCTGACGTGAAGCGTGTTGGGTAAGGCCACCATACGGCCGAGTATGGTTATCGATTCCGTGGCTGTCAATACGTTCGCGTATGGTGCAAGATGGCGGTTCTGCCGCGTTCACCGGCTCTCGCTGCCGACTTACACTTCCGAGCCTCATGGCCAAGTCCGCCCGCAACACGCCCACCGAATCCGATGCCGCCGAACCCGCCCGCCCCGGCGAGCGTGCCGGCCGGCTGTCCGCCGACGACTGGGCGCTGGCTGCGCTCGATGTGATCGCCGAGCAAGGTCTCGCAGCGGTCGCGGTCGAGCCGCTGGCGCGCCGGCTCGGGGTGACCAAGGGCAGCTTCTACTGGCATTTCCCCTCGCGCGAAGCCTTGCTGGTCGCGGCGCTGGAGCGTTGGGAGGCGATGGAGCAGGAAACGGTATTCGGCAAGCTCGAAGCCATCTCCGATCCGCGCGCTCGCCTGCAGGCGCTGTTCCAGCTGGTTGCGCACGAACTCAAGCCGCACATCATCTATTCCGAGTTGCTCAAGGCGCTTGATCATCCGGTGGTGCAGCCGGTGCTGTCGCGCGTGTCCAAGCGTCGCCTCGACTACCTCACCGCCAGCTTCCGCCAGGCCGGCCTCGGCCGTCTCGATGCGCAGAATCGTGCCCGGCTGTGTTACGCCGCCTACGTCGGCTTCCTGCAGCTGTCGCTGCAGCTGGGTCAACCGCGGCTGCACCACGACGAGTTCGAGGCTTACGTCGCGCACGTGATGGCGACGTTGATCCCGGAGTGAGCCGCGGTTCGGGTTCCCCGAGCCGGCGAGGGGTTACAATGGTGTGTCAGCCCGGCGCTCGCGGCCGGGCATTTCCTTTCCCGCCTCTATAGGCCCCTCACGGAGCCCGTCCCCCGCATGTCCAGCCAGCTTGCCGCCCTCAACCAGTGGGTTGAATCCGTCGCCAAACTCACCCAGCCCGAACGCATCCACTGGTGCGATGGCTCCGAAGACGAAAACGGACAGCTGATCGAGCTGATGCTGGCCACCGGCGATCTGATCCGCCTGAATCCCGAGACGCATCCGAACTGCTACCTGCATCGCTCCAGCCCCAGCGATGTCGCCCGCGTCGAGCACCTGACCTTCGTCTGCACGACCGAGCGTGACGACGCCGGTCCGAACAACCACTGGATGTCGCCCGCCGAAGCGCACGCCAAGATGGACGCGCTGTACGCGGGTTGCATGAAGGGCCGCACGATGTACGTGGTGCCCTATTGCATGGGTCCGATCGATTCGCCGCTGGCACGCTGTGGCGTCGAGATCACCGACTCGCCCTACGTGGTTGCCAACATGCGGGTGATGACGCGCATGGGTGCGGCGGCGCTGAAGCGCATCGAGCGCGAAGGCAGTTTTGTGAAGGGCCTGCACTCGATCGGCGAACTCGATCCCGATCGCCGCTTCATCATGCATTTCCCGGAAGAGCTGACGATCCAGAGCTATGGCTCGGGCTACGGCGGCAACGCCCTGCTCGGCAAGAAGTGCCACGCGCTGCGCATCGCTTCGTTCCAGGCGCGGCAGGAAGGCTGGTTGGCCGAGCACATGCTGATCCTGGGCCTCGAGAATCCGCAGGGCGAGACGCATTACGTCGCCGCGGCCTTCCCGTCGGCCTGCGGCAAGACCAATCTCGCCATGCTGATTCCGCCGGAAGGCTATCTCAAGGATGGCTGGAAGGTGTGGACGGTCGGCGACGACATCTGCTGGATGCGCCCCGGTGCCGATGGCCGCCTGTACGCGATCAACCCGGAGGCCGGCTTTTTCGGCGTGGCGCCGGGCACCAGCCGCAACACCAACCCCAATGCATTGGCGATGCTCAACCGCGACGCCATCTTCACCAATGTCGCGGTCACCGCTGACAACCAGCCGTGGTGGGAAGGCGTGCCGGACGGCACCCCGGCCAAGGATTGGCAGGGCCGCGCCTACGATCCGGCCAATGGCCCGGCGGCACACCCGAACTCGCGTTTCACCGTGAGTGCCAGGAACTGCCCGAGCTACACCGCGATGGTGGAAGACCCGCAGGGCGTGCCGCTGTCGGCGATCGTCTTCGGTGGCCGCCGCGAATCGCTGGTGCCGCTGGTGTTCGAGGCGCGCGACTGGACCCATGGCGTGCTGGTCGGTGCGGCGATGGCCTCGGAAACCACTGCGGCCGCGACCGGCGCGGTCGGCGTGGTGCGCCGCGATTCGATGGCGATGAAGCCGTTTGCCGGCTACAACTTCGGCGACTACTTCGCGCACTGGCTGAGCTTCGACACGCCCGCTGCGAAGCTGCCGAAGATCTTCCACGTCAACTGGTTCCGCAAGAACGAGAAGGGCAAGTTCATGTGGCCCGGTTTCGGCGACAACCTGCGCGTGCTCGAGTGGATGCTCAAGCGCGTCACCGGCCAGGCCGAGGCGGTGCAGACGCCGATCGGCAACCTGCCGCGGGCGCAGGACATCAATACGCACGGGCTCAATCTCGATGCCGCGGTGCTCGAGCAACTGCTCACCGTCGACCAGTCCGGTTGGGCCGCCGAGATGGCCAGTATCGGCGAGTATCTCAACAGCTACGGCGACCGCACCCCGGCGGCGCTCAAGGCCGAGCAGCGCAAGATCGCCACCCAGCTCGGCTGAGAACGGCGGAAGATGTATTCACGGAAGGCGCCTTCGGGCGCCTTCCGCATTTTCCGGGTACACATATATATGTGTTGCGCGCAGCGGTTGCTTTAAACCCCGGGGCGCGCTGCGGCATCCGAAGGGTATGCTCGCAGCCACCGTGTCCATCGATGCCGCCCCCCTGCCGCCGTCCGCCGCTCCGCGCGAGGCCGACTTTGCGCTGGTGCGTTCGGCCTGCGCCGGCGACGTCGGTGCCTTCGAGGCCCTGTACCGCCAACACCACCGGCGCATCTATGCCGTGCTCTGGCGCCTGACTGGCGGTCACCACGCTCGCGCAGAAGACCTACTGCAGGAGGCTTTCGTCAAGGCCTGGCAGGCCTTGCCCGGCTTCCGCTTCGAAAGCGCCTTTTCCACTTGGCTGCACCGGCTGGCAGTCAATATCGGCCTGATGGAACTGCGCTCGCGCGGCAGCGGCGAAGACCTGGAGGTCGACGACAGCGCGCTGGAATGGCAGGCCAGCGTCGACAGCGCCGGGCAGCGCACGGCATTGGCGCGCGATCTCGAGCGCGCCGTCGCCAGCCTGCCGCCGCGCGCCCGCGCCGTGCTGGTGCTGCACGACATCGAAGGCTGGAAACATGAAGAGATCGCGGCCGAGCTTGGCATGGCGGTCGGCAGCTCGAAGGCCCAACTGCATCGCGCCCGCGGTCTGCTGCGGGCCCGACTGGGTGAAGGAGAAGGATCATGAGCGAGAACGAACTGCGCTGGCAGCTGCGCCAGCTGCCCCGTGAACTCGAGCCCGGACGCGACCTATGGCCGGCGATCGCGCAGCGATTGCCCGCATCAAAGCCAAAACCACACCGCCATTGGCTGCTGTCGGGCCTGGCGCTGGCGGCATCGCTGGCGCTGGCGGTCGGTGTCGGGCTGCGCCTGCCGCCGCCGGTCGCCGCCGAGCAGGCACAGGCACGCATGCTGCAGGCCGAGACCGACGCCATGGTGCGCGAATTCGAAGCGGCGCTGATCCAGCTCGAACACCTGCCGATGCCCGGTGAATTGCAGGCCGACATCGACACGCTTGACCGCAGCGCCGACGCCATCCGCCAGGCCCTGCGCAGCGCCCCGGGCTCGACCTTGCTGGTGGACCACTTGCGCCGTACCTATGCCCTTCGCCTGTCGCTGACGCAGCGCGCCGCGACCAGCTGAACCTCCCCGACTCTCCGATAGAAAGGACCGCTCCCATGCGCACCGTCGCACTCTGCTTCCTGCTCACCGCCGCGCTGCCCGCCTGGGCTGCGACGCCCATCAATGAAACCCGCCCGCTGGCCGCCGACGGCCAGGTCAGCATCGAGAATCTCAAAGGGCGCATCGTGGTGCGCACCTGGGATCGGCAGGAGGTCCGCATCGGTGGCCGACTCGGCGAAGGAGTCGAGAAGCTCGCGGTCGAGGGTAGCGACCAGAATCTCAGCATCACGGTGCGCTATCCGCGCTCGGGCGGCAGCTGGTTCGGCAACTGGGGCGGCAGCAAGACCGAGCCCACCGACCTCGAAGTGACAGTGCCCGCGGCAGCCGCGCTGAGCATCCAGTCGGTGTCGGCCAGTGTCGATGTAGACGGCACCCGCGGCCATCGCCTCGCGATCGAGTCGGTCAGCGGCAGCGTCCACGTCAGCGGCGCCAAGAGCGAAGATGTGCGCATCGAAACCGTCAGCGGCAGCCAGCGGCTCGATCTCGCCAGCCAGGCGGTAAACGCCAGCTCGGTCAGCGGCAGCATCGTGCTGCAAGGCGACATCGGTGGCCGGGTGCGGGTGGAAACGGTATCCGGCACCGCCGAGGTCAAGACCGGGGTGATCGAACGCCTCGACGCCAATACCGTGTCCGGCAGCCTCGAGCTCGACACCCGCCTAGCCGCGAACGCCACCGTGCGCGCTGAGTCGGTCAGCGGCGGCATCCGGCTTTCCGTGCCCAAGGGCACCGGCGCCGAGGTGCAGATCGAGACCTTCAGCGGTGGCATCCGCAGCGTGGTCGGCGAGGTCATCACCGAGCGCTACGGCCCGGGCAAGAGCCTGCGGGCCCGGATGGGCGAGGGCGGCGGGGACATCCGGTTGGAGTCGTTTTCGGGTTCCGTGGCCCTTGATATCCACTAAGTAATTGTTTTGTAAATATATTGTGGGGTCAATGAAGCGCGTCCTGGGGGCGCGCTTCTTTATGAGCGCTTAACCTGTTTGCGCCGAGTAAAGATTGCGTTATGCTCCGGCGAGCCGTTCGGCCCCCTCGGGGCTTCGGCTTCGTCCCGAGCCCCCGAGCTCAAGAGTTACACCACTCTTATACGTTGGAGAGAGAGTAAATGGCATCTAAGAAATTTAGTCAGGTGATGAAGCGCAGTGCTCTGAGCGTCGCGCTCGGCATGTGCTTCGCGGCAGGCGTGCAGGCGCAGTCGAACACCGCCGGCGCGGTGGTCGTTCAGGCGAGTGCTGGCGACGTGGTCGTCATTGAGAATCCGGCCACCGGCTTCAAGCGTGAAGTCACTGTCGGCGCAGACGGCTCCATCCGTGTGCCCTCGCTGCAGATCGGTACTTACACCATCAAGCGTGGCGGCGATAGCCGTATCGTGAACATCAGCGTCGGTACCGCCACGGCGGTCAGTTTCGCCGGGGCCGCTTCCGCCTCGACTCTCGAAGCGATCGAAGTCCGTGGCGTCGTCAACCCGATCGACGTGTCGTCGGTCGAGTCGAACACCATCCTCACCAAGCAGCAGATTGACTCGCTGCCGGTTGCACGCAACGTCACCAATGTTGCGCTGCTGGCACCGGGCACCACGGCTGGTGACTCGGATTTCGGCAACTTTGCGTCGTTCGGCGGTTCGTCGGTTTCCGAGAACGCCTACTACATCAACGGCTTCAACGTCACCAACTTCCGTACCGGTCTCGGTTTCAGCAATGTGCCGTTCGACATGTACCAGGAGTTCCAGGTCAAGACCGGCGGCTACGGCGCCGAGTTCGGCCGCTCGACCGGTGGCGTGATCAACGCCGTCACCAAGCGCGGCAGCAACGAGTGGCACTTCGGCGTCAATGCTTTCTGGGAGCCGGATACCAGCGAGAACGGCCCGGATGTGTTCTGGCAAAACCCGACCGATGCCGACGGCAACCCGCGCGATCCGCTGGTTCGCTCGGTGCGTAGCCGTGACAGTGTCGAGAACTTCACTGCCAACGTCTATGCCAGTGGCCCGATCGTTGAAGACCGTCTGTTCTTCTACGCCATCGCGCAGCAGCGCGACCTGAAGACCGACAACTTCACCGCCAATACCCTCGAGAAGATCCGCAACGACGACCCGTTCTACGGCCTCAAGCTGGATTGGGCGATCACCGACGACCACTACCTCGAGTACACCGGCTTCCGTGACCGCTCCGACGAGACCACCGAGGTCTTCCAGTACGACTACAACAACGACGAAATCGGTGCGAGCGGCGGCGGCGGCGCGTTCGTGTCGGCTGGTGGCGACAACCACATCCTGAAGTACACCGGCTACCTGACCGACACCTTTACCCTGTCGGCCCTGGCGGGTCGCGGCACGATGTCGCAGACCGCGGGTTCGCCGGCCGATCTGTGCCCGGCCATCTATGACGGCCGCGCTGGCGGTCTGGTTGCCCTGGGTTGCTGGAATGAAGCGGCGTTCACCGTCGAGTCCGGTGAGGACGAGCGTACCGCGTACCGTTTGGATGGCGAGTGGATCCTCGGTGACCACCAGCTGCGCTTCGGCCTGGATCGTGAAGAGACGGTGTCCCAAAGCACGCTGCAGTACTCCGGTGGCATCTACTACCGTTACTACAATGTTCCCGCCTCGGGC
>DASUOA010000045.1:0-4923 GCA_036276895.1 Arenimonas sp.
CAAGCCCGAGTGCGCCTTGGCGATGTTGTTGATCAGCTCCATCATGTTGACGGTCTTGCCGACGCCGGCGCCGCCGAACAGGCCGACCTTGCCGCCCTTGGCGAACGGGCACATCAGGTCGATCACCTTGATGCCGGTTTCCAGAAGGTCGTTGGCCGAGCTCTGGTCCTCGTAGGAGGGCGCCGCGCGGTGGATTTCCCAATGATCCGGGGTGTCGACCGGGCCGGCCTCGTCGATCGGATTGCCGAGCACGTCCATGATGCGGCCGAGCGTGGCCTTGCCGACCGGCACCGAAATGGCGCGGCCGGTGTTGGTGGCAACCAGGTTGCGCTTCAGACCGTCGGTGGAACCGAGGGCGATCGAGCGGACGATGCCGTCGCCGAGCTGCTGCTGCACTTCCAGCGTGATCTCGGTGCCGTCGACCTTCAGCGCGTCGTACACCTTCGGCACTTCGCCGCGCGGGAACTCGACGTCCACGACGGCGCCGATGATCTGCACAATCTTGCCCTGGCTCATGATGGTTTCCTTTGAGAAGCGTTGCGTATCTTGTTGCGTCGCCGGTAACAGACAGCGCCGCGGGTTTTATTGGAAAGTCCGCACAGGGACGTGCAGGCTCTTGCGAGGGATTCGCGTAACTAGACGGCGGCGGCGCCGCCGACGATCTCCGAGATTTCCTGGGTGATCGCCGCCTGGCGGGCCTTGTTGTAGATCAGGTTGAGCGTGCCGATCAGCTTGGTGGCGTTGTCGGAGGCCGACTTCATCGCCACCATGCGTGCCGCATGCTCGGAGGCAAGATTCTCCAGCACCGCCTGGTAGACCAAGGACTCGATGTAGCGCGTCAGCACGTGGTCGAGCACCGATTCCGGGCCCGGCTCGTACAGGTAGTCCCAGTCGTGCTTGGACTCCAGCGTCTCCGACGGCGGCAGCGGCAGGAGCTGGTCCTGGCGCGGCTTCTGGCTCATGGTGTTGATGAAATCGTTGTAGCAGAGGAAAACGCGATCGAGGCGGCCTTCGCTGTAGCCGTCGATCAGCACCTTGATCACGCCGACCAGCTGGTCGACCTTGGGCGACTCGCCAAGATGGGTGACGCTGCCGAGCAGGTTGACCTTGAGCCGGCGGAAGAACACCGAGGCCTTCTGGCCGACGCAGACGACGTCGATCTCGACGCCCTTCTCCTGCCATTCACGCATGTCGGCGAGGATGCGCCGGAACATGCCCGAGTTCAGACCGCCGCACAGGCCGCGATCGGTCGACACGATCAGGTAGCCGATGCGCTTCACGTCCTTGCGCTCGGCAAGGAAAGGATGCACGTAGTCGGTATTGGCCTGGGCGATGTGGCCGATCACCTGCCGCATCAGGCGCGAGTACGGACGCGAGGACTTCATCTTGTCCTGCGCCTTGCGGATCTTCGATGCCGAGACCATTTCGAGGGCGCGCGTCACCTTGCGGGTGTTCTGCACCGACTTGATCTTGGTCTTGATTTCCCTGCCGCCTGCCATGTCCTGATCCTTTACTCGGCGGCGCGCCGACAGGCGCGCCTGGCCTCGATTACCAGCTGCCCGTGGTCTTGAACTCTTCGATCAGCTTCTTGTAGGAAGCCTCGATATCCTTGTTCCAGGCGCCGCTGGCGACGACTTCCTTCTCGAGCTCGCCGTAGCTGTTGGTCAGGTGCGCGTGCAGGCCGGCCTCGAAAGCGCCGATCTTGGCCAGCGCCACGTCATCCATGTAGCCCTCGTTGACAGCGTAGATCGACAGCGCCATCTGCGCGATGTTCATCGGCGCGTACTGCTTCTGCTTCATCAGCTCGGTGACGCGCTGGCCCCGCTCGAGCTGCTTGCGGGTCGTCTCGTCGAGATCGGACGCGAACTGCGCGAACGCCGCCAGCTCGCGGTACTGCGCCAGCGAGATGCGGATGCCGCCGGACAGCTTCTTCATGATGTTGGTCTGGGCCGCGCCGCCGACGCGCGACACCGAGATACCGGCATTCACGGCCGGACGGATGCCGGTGTTGAACAGGTCGGTCTCGAGGAAGATCTGGCCGTCGGTGATCGAGATCACGTTGGTCGGCACGAAGGCCGAGACGTCGCCGGCCTGGGTCTCGATGATCGGCAGCGCGGTCAGCGAGCCGGTCTTGCCCTTCACAGCTCCGTTGGTGAACTTCTCGACGTACTCCTCGGAGACACGCGCAGCGCGCTCCAGCAGGCGAGAGTGCAGGTAAAACACGTCGCCCGGGTAGGCTTCGCGACCCGGCGGGCGGCGCAGCAGCAGCGAGATCTGGCGGTAGGCGACGGCCTGCTTGGACAGATCGTCGTACACGATCAGCGCGTCTTCACCGCGATCGCGGAAGTACTCGCCCATGGTGCAACCGGAATAGGCGGAGATGTACTGCATCGCCGCCGACTCCGACGCCGTGGCCGCCACCACGGTGGTATAGGCCATGGCGCCGTTTTCTTCCAGCTTGCGCACGACATTGGCGATGGTCGAGGCCTTCTGGCCGATCGCCACGTACACGCACTTAATGCCCGAGCCCTTCTGGTTGATGATGGCGTCGACCGCCAGCGCGGTCTTGCCGGTCTGGCGATCACCGATCACCAGCTCGCGCTGGCCGCGACCGATCGGGATCATCGCATCGACCGACTTGTAACCGGTCTGCACCGGCTGCGACACGGACTTGCGCCAGATCACGCCCGGCGCGACCTTCTCCACCGGCTCTCGCAGCTTGGCATCAATCGGGCCCTTGCCGTCGATCGGCTCGCCGAGGGCGTTGACGACGCGGCCGCAGAGCTCCGGGCCGACCGGCACTTCGAGAATGCGACCGGTGGTCTTGGCCACATCGCCTTCGACCAGGTGCTCGTAGTCACCGAGCACGACGGCGCCGACCGAGTCACGCTCCAGGTTCAGCGCCAGCGCAAAGGTGCTGTTGGGCAGCTCGATCATCTCGCCCTGCATCACGTCGGCCAGGCCATGGATGCGCACGATGCCGTCGGCGACCGAAGTCACGGTGCCTTCGTTGCGAGCGTCGGCCGCGAGTGCGGCCTTTTCGATGCGAGCCTTGATCAGCTCGCTGATTTCGGACGGGTTGAGCGTCTGCATGGGCGTGGGTCCTGGGTCGTCCGGCTTCGCCGGCGCTTGGTTCAAATGGAAATTGTGCGAATCAGTGGGCGAGCGCGGCGCCGAGACGCCCCAGCTTGCTGCGCAAGGAGCCGTCGATCACGGTGTCGCCGGCGTCGATCACCGCACCGCCGATCAGGGCCGGATCAACCGATGCCGCCAGCTCGACTTCGCGACCGAAACGGCGCTTCAGCGACTCTCGAAGTTTGGCGAGCTCGGCGGTTTCAAGCGGCTGCGCCGACACGACCTTTGCGCGCAATACCTGTTCGGCCTCGGCACGCAGCTGCTCGAACAGCGCAGAAATCTCCGGAAGCAGTGCGAGCCGGCGATTGTCCGCCAGCACATCCAGGAATTTCGCGAAGGTCGGATCGACGTCGCCCGGCGGCACCAGCAGATCGGTGACCGTGCTGGCCGAGACGCGCGGATCGCCGAACAGTGGCTGCACCGACGGGTCAGCCGCGGCGATCGCGGCGAAACCCAACAGCTGCGACCACTGCGGCAGGCGTCCGTAGGTCTTGGCGAGCGCGAAGGCGGCCCGCGCGTAGGGACGGGCAAATGTGATGGCTTGGCTCATCGGTCAGCTCGCTCGTCGGCTCAGATCTGCGCCGCCAGTTCATCGAGCAACGCTTTATGGGCGTTGCCGTCGATCTCGCGGAGAATCAGCTTCTCGGCACCGGCCACGGCCAGCGCGCCGACCTGGCGACGCAGCTCTTCCTTGGCACGGAAGGCGGCGGCGTCAATCTCGGCGTCGGCCTGCAGGCGGATGCGCTGGGCTTCGACCTGCGCTTCGTCCTTCGCCTGGTCGATGATCTGGTTACGACGCGCTTCGGCCTGGGCGATGATCTCGTTGGCCTTGCCGCGTGCCTCGCGCAGAACCTCGGCGACCTTTTCTTCGGCCTGAGCCAGATCCTTCTTGCTGCGGTCTGCCGCAGCGAGACCCTCAGCGATCTTTTGCTGACGTTCTTCGATGGCGGCCAGCAGCGGTGGCCAGATCTTGGTCGCGATGATCCAGATCAGTCCAGCGAAGGCCAACGCCTGCGCGAAAAGGGTTGCATTGATGTTCATGGGGTGTGCTCTGCTTGGGACTGTGGGTCGCCACCACCTGGGCGGCTTGCAGCATGTCGCGGCGCGGCCCGCACGCATCCGCGCACGAGCCGCGTTGCCAGAGGCTTAGCCCAGACGCGAGATGAACTCGCCGGCCAGCGGATTGGCGAACGCGAACATCAGGCCCACGGCGACCGTGATGATGAAAGCGGCGTCGATCAGGCCGGCGGTGATGAACATGCGGACCTGCAAAACCGGGATCAGCTCCGGCTGACGGGCGGCCGACTCCAGGAACTTGCCGGCCATCATCGCGAGACCCAGACCGGCGCCGAGCGCGGCCAAACCGATCATGATGCCGATGGCCAAAACGGTCGAGGCCTGAACGTTGGCGAGAAGGGCGAGAGCTTCCATGGTGTATCTCCGAACGAAGGTTTAGTTGAAGGGTTAAACGAGGGGATGGAACTCAGTGATGCTCTTCCATGAGGCTCAGGTAGACGATCGAGAGCATCATGAAAATGAAGGCCTGCAGCGGAATCACCAGCAGGTGGAACAACATCCAGCCGAGGCCGAAGAAGCCCGCAGCAATGGCGCCGGCGACACCCACGCCGCCCAGCACCCAGATCAGCAGAAACACGATCTCGCCGCCATACATGTTGCCGAACAGTCGCATCGCCAGCGAAACTGGCTTGGACAGCAGCTCGACGGTGTTGAGCAGGATATTGGCCGGGAACATCCACGGACCGAACGGCGCCGTCAGGTACTCATGCA
>DASUOA010000046.1:0-2253 GCA_036276895.1 Arenimonas sp.
CGGGCACGCAGTCGCAGCCCGTCGAGCAGCAGGAACAGCCAGGGCCAAAGCAGGAATCCGAACAGCGGCGCCAGCCACACCAGCCACGGCAGCAGACCGTCACCTGCGGCGAAGCGGATCGCTTGCGCGATGACGCGATCGTTGATCAGCAGCGCCAGCACCGCCGCCGCCTGCTGCCACAAGGGGAAAAACCGCAGGCGGGCCCGGAAGCGTTGCACCAGGAAGGCCATCACCATCAGCCGCAAGGCCTGTTCGCCCAGCAGGGTGCCGGCGATGACATCCGCCAGCAGCCCGAGCGCGAAGGCCACGCCCATGCCGACGCGATCCGGCGCCTCCAGTAGCCAGTAGCAGAGCACCAGCGCCAGCAAGTAGGGCCGACTGAGCTCCCAACCGCCCGGCAGCGGCAGTACCAGAGTCAGCAGCCCAACCAACAGGCTCAGCGCCATCAGCGTGATCGAATCCTGGCGACTCATGGCTGCACCTCGGCAGCGCTATCCGCGCTGTCCGACTCCGGCAGCGGCGGCCCGTAGCCGACCTCGTCCGGGGAGTTCTTCACCAGCAGCACTTCCGAGCCGCGATCCAGGCGCGCCGCGGGCAAGGCTTCGGCGACCAGGAACAAGCGGGTGTCATCGGGACGCAAGGTCTGCACCGTGCCAACCGGAAATCCAGCCGGAAAGCGGCCGCCGATGCCCGAGGTCACCAGGCGGTCACCGGCGCGGATGTCGGCACTCTGCGGAATGTTGGGCAACACCAGCCGGTCGCGCTGGCCGCTGCCATAGGCGATCGCGCGCAAGCCACTGCGCACCACCTGCACCGGCACGGCGTGCTCCGGGTCGGTCACCAGCAGGGCCGTGGATTGCCGCGCCATCACTTCGATCACCTGGCCCAACACGCCGCCACTGTCGAGCAGCGCCTGCCCCACCTCGATGCCATCGTCACTGCCGACATCAAGCAGCAGGCGCTGACGCCAGGGATCGAGGTCGACTCCGACAATTCCCGCCAGCTGCGCCGAAAGCCGGTATCCACGCGTCCCTCCCAACAGCTCACGCAAGCGCTGGTTCTCTTCCGACACCGCCGCCAGACGTTGCAGGCGGGCGGTGCTGACTTCGAGCTCGCGGCGCAGGCGAAGATTGTCGTCGCGCAAGTCGGCGTGGTCGCGCCAGTATTCACCCAGCACCGCACTCCAGCGTTGCGGTGCCGACGCCAGCCACCACACCGGCTCGGCCAACACGCTGGCGCGCTGCCGCAAGGCGCTGCCGATGCCGCCGCGGTGATCGCTGACCATCAGGATCGCCGCCAGCGCCAAATAGCCCAGCAGTGGCAGGGTGCCGAGGGCGGATTCGCTCAGGCGGGCAGCGGGAGAGCCGGCGGTGGGCACGTCGTGCTGCGGCCGGCGCTCAGTCCGGCGAGAAGAACTCGTTGCCGTGCATGTCGATCAGCTCCAGCGCCCGGCCGCCACCGCGGGCGACGCAGGTCAGCGGATCGTCGGCGACGTAGACATGCAGCCCGGTCTCTTCGGAAATCAGCTTGTTGAGATCCTTGAGCAACGCGCCGCCACCGCTGAGCACGATGCCGCGCTCGGCAACGTCGGCGCAAAGCTCCGGCGGAGTCAGCTCGAGTGCCTGCTTGACGGCACTGACAATGCCGGCCAGCGGCTCGTGCAGGGCTTCGAGCACCTCGTTTGAGTTGATGCTGATCATCCGCGGCACGCCTTCAGCGAGGTTGCGGCCGGAAACTTCGATCTCGCGCACCACAGCCTGCGGGAAGGCGCAGCCGATCTCCATCTTGATCTTCTCGGCGGTGGTCTCGCCGATCAGGGTGCCGTGGTTGCGGCGCACGTAGTTGATGATCGCCTCGTCGAAGCGGTCGCCGCCGATGCGCACCGAGGCGGAATAGACGATGCCGTTGAGCGAGATCACCGCCACCTCGGTGGTGCCGCCGCCGATGTCGATCACCATCGAGCCGCAGGCTTCGCCAACCGGGATGCCGGCGCCGATCGCCGCCGCCATCGGCTCCTCGATCAGGTAGACCTCGCGGGCGCCGGCTTCTTCCGCCGATTCCTTGATGGCGCGGCGCTCGACCTGGGTCGAGCCGCAGGGCACGCAGATCAGTACCCGCGGGCTCGGGCGCAGCAGTCGCGAGGTATGCACCTTCTTGATGAAATGCTTGAGCATTTCCTCGGTGTAGGTGAAGTCCGCGATCACGCCGTCTTTCATCGGCCGGATGGTGGCGATGTTGCCCGGGGTTCGGCCC
>DASUOA010000047.1:0-3573 GCA_036276895.1 Arenimonas sp.
GGGATCATCAACGTGTTGCACGGCGACGAGGCGCGCCTGCTGGGCGCACGCACTGCACTGGAGGCGCTGACGATGGTGCCGGGCATCGACGTCAACCGCGACCAGTACGGCTCGCCGGCGCTGCGCGTGCGCGGCGTCGACTTCTTCTTCAACAACGGCAACATCAAGGTCTTAATCGACGGCCTGCCGATCTCGCGCGAAGCGGCGGGCCAGAACGGTGCCGTGCTGTTGATGCCGATCGAGCAGATCGAACGCATCGAACTGATCCGTGGTCCCGGCACCGGCGTGCATGGTGACTTCGCCTTCATGGGCCTGGTCAACCTGGTCACCCGGCATCAGGGCAAAGGTATTTCGGTCAGCGTCGGGCGTGGCAGTCGCCGCAGCCTGATGGCGCACTTTGCGGATGCCAGCCAGAGCGGAGACTGGCGGCTCAGTGGCAACCTCTCGGATTGGCAGAGCGACCGTTTCGATACCAGCGATGCCCTTGATAACGACGAGCAGCGGCGCATGCTCAGCTTGCAGCTGGGATGGAAGCGGCTGGATTTGCAGCTGGCGGCGATCGATCGCGACTGGCAGGGCTGGGTGCCCAATCGCGGTGGCGCCAATCAACCGCCGCCCCCTTCGCCGATCCGCGAGAACCTGCAGATCGAACGCAGCCATAACTTGCAGCTGCGTTACCGCTTACGCGACCGCGAAGACGAGCGCGCGGCGCTGTGGCTGCAACGCCGGCACAATGTCTACGAGCGCCAGAATGCGCAGTTCGAGGGGCCGCGCAGCGAGATCGGCGGTGAATGGCTGCGCCGGTTCGGCCGGCACCAGTGGCTGTTGCAGGTGCAGTGGGCGCGATTGGAAGTCGAGCGCGCCAGCCTGCCGGGCCCGCCGCCGGCGATGATCGTGCGTGACAGCCGTGCGCTGCGTTCGCTGTCGGTGCAGGACCAGATCGATTTCGGTGCCGGTTTCCAGCTTACCGCCGGTCTGCGTTACGACAGCCTGCAGGATGTCGACAGCAAACTGACGCCGCGCCTGGCCGCGATCTGGCAGATCAATCCGCGGCACCTGCTCAAGGCGCAGTATTCCGAAGGCTTCCGCTCACCGGGGCCAGTCGATGGCGTCTACAGCGGCAGCACCGTCGAGAGCCAAGCCTTCGAGCAGGTGCAGACGCGCGAATTGGGCTACGTCTACCGGCGCCCGCAGTTCCTGCTGCGCGTCACCGGATTTTCCAACCGTATCAGTCACATGTTCTTTCCGCCCGGCAACCGGTTCTTCGGGCAGGACCTCGGTGTGCGGGCGCAGGGCCTGGAGTTCGAGCTCAGCCATCAGCCGATCAGCTGGCTGAAATGGCAGGCCACCTGGTCAACGGCCAATGCCTTTGATGATCGAGCCGCGGTGGTGAATGTTCCTGGCCAAGGGCCGGTGAGTTTCGGTGGCGCCAGCGTGGGCCAGCCGGAGTCACTCGGCAATCTCGCGCTGTTGTTCAATCCCGATGGCGCCTGGTCGGCGGGCATGCACTGGCAGCACGTCGGCCGCCGCGCCGATCGCGGCCAGGCCGGTTTCCAGCCCGGCTACCAGCAGCTCAATCTCGGGCTGCGCTACCAGCCGGCTACGCTGCCGAAGCTGCGCGTCGATTGGGGCCTGCGAAATGCCCTGGCGGACGACGTCTATTACATCGAGACACGGCCGGGCATGCCGCTGCAGTTGAATCGCTATGCCGAGCGCGAGTGGAGTTTGGGCGTCAGCTGGTCCTTCGACTGATTCCGGCTACTCCATTATTCCTGCACAGTCTCGGCGCAGGCTGCCTCGCAAGTCCGGTACCGGCGAGGCCAGCCATGAATATCCTTCCTCACGAGCACGGTCGTGTTGACGACTTCCGCCTGCGCGCGACCCATTTGATCGCCTTTGCCAGCCTTATCCTGCTCGGCCCCTTTGCGATCAACAACCTGCTGAATACGCGCTGGGTCATCGGCACCGCCTCGATGCTGGTGATCGCGGTACTGCTGCTGACGACCTGGTGTGTCGCCCGCAGCCACCCGTGGTCGCGGCCGGTGACCTTGCTGCTGTCCACCCTGGTGCTGAGTTTCATCGCCCTGTCGATCTGGCGGCAGGGCATGATCGGGGTGTTCTGGAGTTATCCGGCGATGCTGGCGTTCTGCGCCATGTTGCCGGTGCCCATGGCCACGGTGTTCTGTTTGCTGCTGCTGGGCGTGGTCAGTGCGCTGGCACCGCCGGTGGCGGGTGCGGAGCTGTGGCCACGGGTGCTGGCCAGCCTGCTCGGTGTTGGCGTGTTCGCGCAGCTGTTCGTGCGGGTGATCGAACACCAGCAGGAAGCGCTGCGCAAGATGGCGCAGACCGATCCTCTCACCCGGCTGCTCAACCGCAATACCCTGCGAGATTGTCTGGCGGCGGCGGTTGCGCGTGCCGCCGCGGATGATCGCGCGGTCAGCCTGCTGTCGATCGACATCGATCACTTCAAGTCGATCAACGATGGTCATGGGCACGCGGTCGGGGACGACGTTCTGCGCGGTGTCGCCGAATGCCTGCACACGCATACGCGCATGGGTGAGTACGGTTTCCGCCTGGGTGGCGAAGAGTTTCTGCTGGTGCTGGACGGCTGCGACCAAGTCATCGCCAAGGCCCGTGCGGAGCAGATCCGGCGCTGCGTGGCCGGTCGCGAACTGCTGCCAGGTCACGCGGTGACGGTGAGTCTCGGGGTCGCCGAATGGCGGCCGGGCGAGTCCATTGCACGCTGGCTGTCGCGCAGCGACCAGTGCCTGTACCAAGCCAAGCACAGCGGTCGCGATCGCGTCGCGGCGTAATCAGCTCAGCGGGCGGTCACCCTCTTCGGTGCACTCGCCGGTCGCGCGATGCGGTGCGTGCCAGACATACAACCGCTGGTCGCCGTCGCCGTACTGCAGGGCTTGTACATCGATCGTGGCAGCGAAGGCAAAGCGATTGCTGACCAGCCGACTGTCCGCGCGCATCTCGCGTCGGGCCTTTTCCCAAAGCGCCGGCATCGCCGCCGGTGACAGGAAGGCATAGACCAGGTCGTAGTCGCCGAAGTCCAGTCGCGACCAGTCGCCACGCAGCAGGCGCACGCGACGCGGCAACCGCAGCCGCGCCCACAGCCAGGGCAACCAGGCGTGCTCGATGCCCGTCACCTGCAGTCCGGATCGCGGCGCCAGGTGTGCGAGCACCGTGCCGGTGCCGGCACCGACGTCGAGCACGCGGCCCTGCGCGGGCAACTGGGTGTCGAGTGCCGCCAACGCGGCCCGATTGCTGAGGTACAGCGGCACCCGGCTGCGGTGCACGGCACCGAACACGGCCCAGCTCAGCAACAGCGCCAGCAGCCAGATCCAGGCAGGCCATTGCAGCTGCTGCGCCGACACCACGCCGGGCAGGAAGGCCGCATGTAGCAGCCACCACCAGCGCGGTTGTCGCAACAGCATCGACACGGCAACCGCCGCGCCGGCCTGCAACAGCAGCGCCATACCGGGAGCAAGGCCAACCCAACGCAGTGCCGCAACGGCCAGCAGCATGCCGACGCCCTGCGCCAACGCGGCATGCCGCCACGGTGCG
>DASUOA010000048.1:0-2232 GCA_036276895.1 Arenimonas sp.
CGACCGCGTGCGGCTCTCGGGCGAAGGCGAGCCCGGCGTGAACGGCGGGCCGCCCGGCGACCTGTACGTGCAGGTGCACGTCAAGCCCCACGCGGTGTTCCAGCGCGACCACGACGACCTGCACTGCGAGATGCCGATCTCCATCACCATCGCCGCGCTCGGCGGCGAAGTGTCGATCCCGACGCTCGACGGCTCGGCCAAGATCCGCGTCCCGGCCGAGACCCAGACCGGCAAGACCTTCCGCCTCAAGGGCAAGGGCATCAAGGGCGTGCGCAGCCAGGAGCCCGGCGAGCTGTTCTGCCACGTGGTGGTCGAGACGCCGGTCAGCCTGACCGAGCGCCAGCGTCAGCTGCTGCGCGAGTTCGACTCGATCAGCGCCCAGGACAGCGCGCGCCATAACCCGCGCGCCAAGGGCTGGTTCGACAAGGTCAAAACCTTCTTCGAAGGCTGATCTAAACTGCCGCGAAGTGCGGCTGACCGCGTTTCTCGAATATGTCGCGGTGTTCATCGGCGTGGTGGCGATGATCGCCGGCCAGCTTTTCGCGCTCCCGAAGGCCTTTCATCTGGGCGTGTTCCTCGTCGGTGCCGGCTTGGCCCTGGGCGGCATCGAGGCCCTCTTCACGCGCCGCATGGCCTTTCGACCCTCCGACGACGCGTACGAGAACTATGCTGGTGCGCCGGCGCTGATCGTCGGCCTGATGGCATTGGTCGTCGGCGCGGCGGCCATCGCATCGGCTTACCTTCTCGACATGGCGCAGTGGCACGCGACCGTGCACTACCTCATGCGCCGCCCCGCGCCGCTGCTGGCGGTGGCCGGATTGTTCCTGATCGGCACCGGCGTCCTGATGACCCTGAACCCGCAGGGACGCCACGGCTGGGTGTGGAGGATCCTGGTCTATGCGCCGCGGGTCGCGGTCGGAATCCTGGTGATTGCCGCCGGCATTGCCGTTACCGGCCTCGGCGCGTGGGAATGGCTCGAACCGCAGGCCTTCGACGTCTTCGTCGCAAAGCTGCCGCGCACCTTGTGAGAGAAATCGGGGTCAGAGCCCGATTTCCCATAGCGGAAGACGAGATACCGGAAATCGGGCTCTGACCCCGATTTCTCAGCCGGGCTTGACGCCGGCCTTCTGCACTACCCGCTTGTAGCGCTCGGCATCGGCCTTGATGCGCGCGAGGAATTCGGCCGGCGTCATGCCGACCGCTTCCGCGCCGGTGTCCACGAAACGGCGCTTCACATCGGCGTCCGCAAGCGCGGCGCGCACTTCCTGGTTCACCTTGTCGACCACCGCCTGCGGGGTGCCCTTGGGTGCGAACAGGCCGACCCAGATCGAGGCGTCGAGGTCCGGGATGCCGGCGTCGCGCGGCGTGGCCCACGAAGGATCGAGCGGCGACTTCTTGGCGGTGGTGATGCCGATCACCTTGCCGCGCCCGGACTTGATGTGCGGCAGCGCGCCGGGCGCCGCCATCACGCCGAAGTGGACGTCGCCGGAGGCCACCGCGGCGGCCGCCGGCGCTCCGCCCTTGTACGGCACGTGCAGCAGCTGGATCCCCGCCGCCTGCGCCAGCCACTCGCCGGCGAGATGATTGATGCTGCCGTTGCCGGCCGAGCCGAAGGTGATCTCGCCGGGCTTGGCCTTCGCCTGCGACACCAGCTCCTGGAAGGTGTTGAACGGCGCCTTGGCAGTGGCGAGATAAAGCATCGGCGCGTCGCTCACCATGGTGATCGGCATGAAGTCGCGCTCGAGCTCGTAAGGCACGTTGTCGAACAGCGCCGGGTTCACCGCGAACTCGCCGGTGTGCGCCATCAGCAGCGTGTAGCCGTCGGGCGCGCTTTTCGCGACCGCGGTGGTGGCGATGAAGCCGTTGCCGCCGGGCCGGTTCTCGATCACGAACTGCCAGTTCACCCGCTGCTGCATCGCCTGCGCCAGCACGCGCGCCGTGGTGTCGACTGCGCCGCCCGGCGCGAAGGGCACCAGCATGCGGATCGGCTTGCTGGGATAGTCCTGGGCATTCACCGTGGAAAATGCAAAAACCAGGACTGCTAGAAGAATCCTCATGCTTTCCTCCGTTTTCGGGCGGCCAGCTTAACCGCTTCGATGATCTCCGGGTAGGCCGCGCAGCGACACAGGTTTCCCGAAAGGTAATGCTTGATCGCGTCGTCGTCGGGATCCGGCTGCTCGTCGAGCAGCTGGCGCGTCATCAGGATGAAGCCCGGCGTGCAGAAGCCGCATT
>DASUOA010000049.1:0-2197 GCA_036276895.1 Arenimonas sp.
AACATGCCGGTCATGAAGATCTCGTCCTGCATCGCCTTGTCGTCGCCGCGCGCCTGCGCCAGCAGTTCCAGCGTGCGTGCGCGTGCCGCGACATGTGCCAGCAGCATCGGCGAGCGCGGGTCGTCGTCGCGGGCGGCGAACAGGATGAAATTGAGCCAGCGCCGCAGTTGTTGCCGGCCAACCAGCACGATCGCCTGCGAGAAACTGGTCACCTGGCGCTTGAGGCCCATCGCCACCGAGTTCACCAACCGCAGCAGGTGATAGGACAGGGTCGGGTCCTGGCGGAACACCGCCTCGATCTCGTGGTTGTCGGCGTCGCTGGCGACCAGCTGCATCAGTTTGAGCGCCAACGCGCGCGACGACGATAGCTGGGTGCTGCCCGCCGGTGGCGGCTGCAGATACCAGTCGCCACCCAGCCACGGCACCACGGCATCGACCTTGGCCGTGGGTGCGGCGATGACGACCTGCTCGTCGCGCAGCAGGCGGGCACCGCTGTCGATCAACGACGGGGCATCGCGCTGATCGGCCGGCACCAGACAGGGCAGACGTGCACAGAGCGGGCGCAGGGCTTCGAGCGTGACCGCGGTGGGTGTTGCCGCCTGCAGGCGCAGTGCGCCCGGTCGACCTTCGCGGTCGGCCAGCAGATGCAGCAGCAACAGGCCCGAGGCATCCGACATGTCCGTCTCCCCTGACGCGACTGCCGGCAGTCTATACCCGGCCGATGGCAATCCGCCAAGCGGTCGACGCGCTCAGGCCGCCGGCAATTCGGTCAACCAGTCGCGCGGACGCAGGTAGTCGGCGAGGCGTGCTTCGGCGCTGCCGGGCGCGGGCGCGTAGCCGTACTCGAAGCGTACGCGCGGCGGCAGGCTCATCAGGATCGATTCGGTGCGGCCGCCGGATTGCAGGCCGAACAGGGTGCCGCGATCCCAGACCAGGTTGAACTCGACGTAGCGGCCACGGCGATACAGCTGGAACTCGCGCTCGCGCTCGCCGAAGGGCGTAGCCTTGCGCCGTTGCACGATCGGCAGGTAGGCATCGAGGAAGCCATCGCCGACCGCACGCAGGTAATCGAAGCAGCGCGCGAACCCGCCCTCGTTCAGATCATCGAAAAACAAGCCGCCGACGCCGCGCGCCTCGTCGCGGTGCTTGAGGAAGAAGTAGCGGTCGCACCAGGCCTTGTGCGCGGCGTAGCGATCGCTGCCGAACGGCGCGCAGAGATCGTGCGCGACCTGGTGCCAATGCCGCACGTCATCGTCGAAAGGATAGAAGGGCGTGAGATCGAAGCCGCCGCCGAACCACCACACCGGATCGCGGCCGGGCGGCTGCGCCTCGAAGTAGCGCACGTTGGCGTGCGCGGTCGGCACGTAGGGATTGACCGGATGGATCACCAGCGACACGCCGAGCGCGCGCCAGGGGGCGCCGGCGAGTTCCGGACGGTGCGCGGTGGCCGCGGGCGGCAAGGTGTCGCCGCCGACTTCGGAATAGCCGACGCCGGCCTGCTCGAACACCGCACCCTGCTTGAGCACGCGCGAGCGGCCACCGCCGGTGAGCTTGCTACCGTGTTCGCTTTCGCGCGTCCAGGCATCCTCGGCGAAGACGGCGGCGCCGTCTTCTTCGGCCAAGCCTTGGCAGATGCGGTCCTGCAGGTCACGCAGGTAGGACTGGACGGCGGTGAGGTCGGTCATGGCGAACACGTCGAAGCGGGAGTCGCCATGATAGGAGATGGCGATGCCCGGCCGGGCGCGCGGCGGTCACGCGCCCTTATAATTGGCGGCAATGAGCACTCCCACTGACTTGCCGCCGCGGCTCGGCGTCGTGCCTGCCGAGGCCGGCGGGGCGTTGCTGCGTTTCCGCTTCCTGCCCGATGCCAATGCGCTGGCGGTGCCTTGCCGGCATCTGGCCGGGCCGGCGACGGAAAGCTGGGTCGCCGATGCGGTGCAGGAATCGGGCGAGACCGTGGGTGCTGCCTGGGCGCATGGCCGGCACTACGCGATGGCAGCGCTGACGGTCGACGAGCATGAAGGCGACATCGAGGCCGCGGCGCGTTGCGCCTACGAGCGGCTGCTGACCGCGGTGCGCCCCTCGGCGCATCCTTACCTGCTGCGGATCTGGAATTACTTCGCACGGATAAACGACGGCGAAGGCGATGCCGAACGCTACCGGCGCTTCTGCGTCGGCCGCGCCGCGGCGGTCGATG
>DASUOA010000050.1:0-9392 GCA_036276895.1 Arenimonas sp.
TTGGCGATGCTGATGCCCTGGCTGTAGCGGCCGAGCGCAAACGCATGGCGATAATGACTGTTGGCATCATCAGGCAGAGCGGCAATGGCTGCCTCCGCCAACTCGACCGCCTGCTGGTAGCGCTTCAGTTTCTCCGCGTCATCCTCGACCAGATAGGTGGCGTGGATGCCGATGGCCTTGCATGCCAACGAGGCGCCGACTGGGCCGAGGGCCTTTCCGGCCTCGTAGGCCTGCTGGAACTCGCCGCGATGAAACGCGCGCCAGCCTTCCTGCAGGGCTTCGGCCAGCGTCGCGGCGTCCATGCCCTTGGGCGCGGCCTTGCCGGCTGCCTTGATCAGCGCGGCGGCGCGTTTGTCATCGGGAAACGGCTCGCAGTCGCCGGCATGCAAGGCGGCCCAGGCCTTCTTCAGCTTGTCGCCGCTGTAATCGAATGCCTTGGCCTCGTGCGGGAACTTGGCCCAGCCGGCTTTCTTGGTCGCCATCTCATGCGCTCCGGTAGTCGGGGCGATCAGCATGTCGCGACGCCGCGACGCCCGCAAGCGGATTCAGCGCCGATGTAGTGTGTTTGCTCGGCGGGATCGGCGAAGACTGCGGCCGAACCGTAGCAACGGCCCAATCCAAGAGGTGATCCATGACCCGCAAGTCCGCCAACCACAAAACCGCAGCCGCTTCGGCCGATCCGCGCGCCTTCGTGCTCGCTGGCATCGGCGCAGTGTCGCTGGGCCGCAAGCAGGCCATCAAGTCGTACCAGGACGCGATCGCCACCGCCTGCACGCTGCGCAAGCAGGCCCGACAGCGCGCGCAATCGCTGCGCGCCCAGGTCGAAGCCGTGGTGACGCCGGTTGCACTCAAAGCGCAGTCTCTGGCGACACGAGCCGAGGCTCAGCTGCAGCCGGTTCTGGGCAAGATTGGCTTCGCTGCTGGCAAGCGTCGGCCGGCACGCCAGGCTGCGCGAAAGGCTTCGGTCCGCAAGCCCGCGGTCAAGCGCAGCCGCAAATCCGCCTGAGTTTTCGCTGTCACATCAGTAGCAGAACGCCCCGGTTGTCCGGGGCGTTCCTCTTTCGGTGCCATCATCTCGCGCCAGCATTGCCGGCGGTTCCGGGTCGCTGACCGAGGCGACCCGAAACCACTGTGACCACATCCGGGCTCCAGCCCTGGGGTCCGGGCTGCGGTCGACCTGGATGTGCAGAACGGCGCTCGACAGCTCAGGTCCGGAGATCAGCGTGGGGATGCCGATACCATCGGACCGGAACCGTCAGATAACGCCGTGGACACGATTCCAGGAGTCGCGTGCGGCCTCTTTGGCGTTGTCCCAGCGCAGACTGGAGGTGCCGCTGTCATCGGTCCAACGCTGCGACATTTCGGCTTCGGCTTCCTCGAAGGTGCGCCCCGGATAGCGGTTCACGGCGTCGACGCCGAACGCGTAGGCCGGACCATAATCGTCGTAGCTGGAACCCTGTGTGACATACGGGCGGTCGCTGTAGTTGCTGCGCCAGTACGCGTCTTCCTGTGTCGGGTCGATCGCTTCGGCGATCCCCTTGCCCGCTAGTCCGCCGACAACCACGCCGACTGCGGCACCAACCAGGGTTCCGACCGGTCCAGCGACCGTTCCAACGGCCGCTCCGGTGGCGGCGCCCCCGGCCAAGGCACCTAGGCCGGTGCCGACCGGGTGGGCGCCCGGAGTGCCGGAGATCGGATCGCGATTGGCATTGTCTTCACGTGTGTCGATTTTGTTGTTCATGGTGTGTCCTTTCTCCAAAGCGGCGTCTGGTGTCCGGAGCGGGGTGCCCAGGGCTTGAGGTGCGATGTTTGCGCCGGCCGCCAATCGCGTCTGTTCGCAAGCGCACACGGCGGAAAGTGTGTGTCGTGAACTGCCTGTGCCGGCGTGTTGAACCGAGTGGTTCAGCGCACTGACTCCGGAGCGGCAGGTCCGTACTGTTCACTGGCTTTGACCGGACAGGACGGATACGCGAGGAGTCGACGGTGGACCTGAAAAGCGGCTATCCGTACTGGGCGATCAAGAACGGCCTGATGTATTCCTTTCCGCGTCTCGAAGCCGATCTGAGTTGCGATGTGGCGGTAGTGGGGGCTGGCATCACCGGTGCGTTGATCGCCGATGAGCTGGCCAGACACGGCCACGATGTCGTCGTGCTCGAACAGCGCGACGTGGGCTGGGGAAGTACATCCGCCAGCACCGCACTGTTGCAGTATGAAATCGACACCCACGCGGTCGATCTCGCCAAACGCTACGGCCAGGCCTCGGCGCTGCTCGCGTATCGGTCGTGCCTGAGTGCTGTCGAAGACATCGGCGAAGTAGCCGGTGCCATCGGCGATGTCGATTTCGCCCGCTGCCAAAGCCTCTACTACGCAAGCAATCGTGCAGACCACCAGCGCCTGACCGACGAGTTTGCCTGGCGCGAGCTGCACGGGTTGCCGGTTCGCTGGCTGGGTCGAGCTGCGCTCAAGGACGAGTTTGGACTGACAGCGCCAGCGGCCATTCTCAGTTCAGTGGCCGCCCGGGTTGATCCGTACCGGCTTGCTTCGAGGCTGCTGCGCAGGATGCAGCGCCAGGGCACGCGCGTGTTCGATCGAACGCAAGTCAAATCCATCACGGCAACCACACGCTCGGTACAGCTCATCACCGCGAGCGGCGCGCTGGTCCGCGCCGGACACGCGGTCATCGCCGGTGGCTATGAGGCGCAATCATGGTTGTCCCAACGCGTCGCACAGAATCGCAGCAGCTACGCATATATCAGCGATCCGATCGCAGCCTGCGAGCTGGGGTGGCTGTCCAGCACGCTGCTTTGGGAGTCGGCGCGACCCTACCTCTACGTGCGCAGCACGGGCGATGGTCGCCTGTTGGTCGGGGGTGAGGACGACGATCACGACCTGCCGCTGCGCCGGGCCCGCAAGGTCGACCGCAAAGCGGCGACTTTGCAGCGCAAGCTCGCCCGCCTCGTGCCTGAGCTCAGCGCGCGACCCGCGTTCGCCTGGGCTGGCACGTTCGCCGAAACCCGCGACGGGCTGCCGCTGTTCGGTCGCCACCCACAGTACGGGCTGCGCGTGCTGTTCGCGCTGGCTTATGGTGGCAACGGCATCACCTACAGCATGCTTGGTGCCGGATTGCTGCGCGCGCAGATCGAGCGGCGTCCGCATGCATTGGCGCGGCTGTTTTCCTTTTCACGCATCTCATGACCTGCCCACGGCGTCACTCGGTGCGGTGCCGTACCGACGGCCGTCGCCAGATCCCGCACTGTCGACACCACTGACTGTGGTTGTCTGCATGGATTCCTTGATGGCAAAGATCAGGAGCCGAAAATCAATGCTCTGGGTCATCGCCATCTCGGTGCTGGTCACCAGCCTGGTGCTGGTGTTACTGCAGAACTTCAAGACACCTGAGAAGTCGCTTGAGCGAAAGGCCGATCACCGCTACTCGGTGTCGGACTCCCAGTTTCGACGTGAGATGTCGGTGTTGATGGGGCCGGCGATCTTGCGCGGCAACCACGTGACCGCATTGCAGAACGGCGTCGAGATCTTCCCGGCGATGCTGCGGGCTATCGCTTCGGCGCAGACATCGATCACCTTTGAGACCTTCATCTACTGGTCCGGTGAGACGGGCGAGGCATTCTCGCAAGCGCTTTCCGAGCGCGCGCGCGCCGGTGTGCCGGTAAACGTGATCATCGACTGGGTCGGCAGCACTTCCATGGATCAATCGCTGCTCGATGCCATGGAGGCTGCCGGCGTGCGCCTGCATCGGTACCGCCCATTGCGCTGGTACAACCTCGGCCGGATGAACAACCGCACGCATCGCAAGCTTCTGGTGATCGACGGCCGCGTCGGGTTCACCGGCGGGGTAGGGATCGCCGACCAGTGGGCTGGAAACGCGGGCGACCCCGAGCACTGGCGTGACACGCACTTCCGGATCGAAGGCCCGGTGGTGGCCCAGTTCCAAGCGGCCTTCAACGACAACTGGATCAAGATCACCGGCTATGTGCTGAACGGCCCGGGCTACTTTCCCGCCTTGGCTATGGAGGAGGAGGGGGTGGAGGCGCACATGTTCGTCGCCTCGCCATCGGGCGGCAGCGAGAGCATGCATCTGATGTATCTGCTCGCCATCGCCGCCTCAGAGGCGACCATCGACTTGGCGGCGTCGTACTTCGTACCCGACGAGCTCCTGATCGAGGCGCTTGTCGCTGCCTGCGACCGCGGCGTTCGTGTACGTATTCTCGTGCCCGGGCCGCACCTGGATGCACTCGCGGTCAAGATTGCCTCCAAAGCGGATTGGGGGCGACTGCTGCAGGCGGGTGCCGAGATCCACATCTACCAGCCGACCATGCTTCACACCAAGCTGCTTGTGATCGACGCCGAGTTTGTTTCAGTCGGTTCTACCAACTTCGACATTCGGTCCATCCAGCTCAATGACGAAGCAAGTCTGAACATCTACAGCCGCGACTTCGCCGAGAAGATGACGGCTGTGTTCGAGGACGATCTGCTCGAGGCCGAGTCCTACTCTCTGGCGGCATGGCAGGGCCGCCCGCTAGGCGAGAAGATCACCGAGACGCTTCTTTTGCCGATCAAGTCGCAGCTCTGATGTGTCGCCTGGCTGCCTTTCCCTTATGGAGTCGCCCCGATGACCGCCAGCAACATTTACGACGTTTTGCGCGAGAGTCACGAGATTCAGCGCGCCGTGTTCCGCAAGCTGCTGCGCAGCAAGCCTGGCAGCAAAGGGCGCGCGGACCTGTTCCGGCAAGCGCGCCATGAGCTGGCAGCGCATGAAGCGGCAGAAGAGCGCTATCTGTATGCGCCGATGTTGATGCACGACACGGGTCTGTCGGCGAGTCGGCATGCCTTGCACGAGCATCATCAGATCGACGGGCTGGTAGAGGAACTGCAAGCGCTGGACCCGGCTGGCGACGCCTGGATCGGGAAGGCAAGGGCACTTTCTCAGGAAGTGCATCATCACCTGCGCGAGGAAGAGCGGAAGTTCTTCCAGACCTCGGGGAAACTGTTGAGCGACGCGCAGAAGCTCCTGCTTGCGGGCCAATATCGTCGCGATTACCGCAGAATGCACCAGCTGCTAGCCGGTCGGGCTGGTCGGGGTGAAGCCTCCTTGGCGCAAACGAGCGCTTGAAACGTGCGCTTGGTGGTCGTCGCGGGGACGTCAGTCTTTCTATACGGAAATTTACTCCGGCCCCTTTTGCCGGGGATAATCGCCGCCTCGCATTCCGGATTCCCCATGACCGCGCGCATCATCGACGGCAAGCGCATCGCCGATAACCTGCTCGACGACCTCGCCATGCGGGTTGCCGCCCGTGTGGCCGGCGGCAAGTCGGCGCCTGGCCTGGCAGTGGTGCTGGTGGGCGAGGACCCGGCCTCGGCCGTCTATGTGCGCAACAAGCGTCGCGCGGCGCAGAAGGTCGGCATCCGCGCGATGGACTACGACCTGCCGGCCGATACCGACGATGCGACCCTGATCGCCTTGATTGACAAGCTCAACGCCGACCCGGAGGTGCACGGCATCCTGCTGCAGCTGCCGCTGCCGGATCGTCGCGATGCCAGCTCAATCATCCTGCGCATCGATCCGCGCAAGGATGTCGATGGCTTCCATCCGGAGAATGTCGGTCACTTGGCGCTGCGCCAGTTCGGCCTGCGCCCGTGCACGCCGAGGGGCATCACTACCTTGCTGGCCTATACCGACCGCCCGGTGCGGGGCGCCTCCGCGACCATCGTTGGCGTCAGCAACCATGTCGGCCGGCCGATGGCGCTGGAGCTTCTGATCGCCGGCTGCACCACCACCTGCTGCCACCGCTTCACGCCACCCGACGTGCTGGAGCGCTCGGTGCGGCAGGCCGATATCCTGGTCGTTGCCGCAGGCAAGCCGGATCTGATCCCGGGCGAGTGGGTCAAGGAAGGGGCGGTGGTGATCGATGTCGGCATCAATCGTCTCGACGATGGTCGCTTGGTAGGCGATGTCGGCTTCGAGGCTGCGCGTCAGCGTGCGAGCTGGATCACCCCGGTTCCTGGCGGCGTTGGCCCCATGACGGTGGCCACACTGATGCAGAACACGCTCGAAGCGGCTGACGCCGCTGATGGCATCGCACAACCGTAACCGCTTCGAGGTCAGACTTTCTCCATGCGCTTACGCCTCGCCCTTCCGCTTTCCGTGCTCGCCTTGCTGCTCGGTGGCTGCGTGATGATCGTGAACCGTGCCGGCGAGAGCCTGGCCTCGCAGCTTGGCGCCGCCGTACTCAACAGCGACGACCCGGCGACCGTGCGCGACGGACTGCCTGCCTACCTGTTGTTGCTCGACGGCATGATCGAGGGGCAGAAGCCCGGCGAGAAGGGCGGCGCGTCGCTGCTGTTCGCGGCGGCGGAACTCAATGGCTCCTATGCCGGCAACTTCGTCGGTGACGATGCGGCGCGCGCGCAGCGGATGGCGCGCAAGGCGCTGGACTATGCGCGGCGCGGAATCTGCCTGCAGCAGCGCGCGATCTGCGATGCGCTCGACGGCGATGTTGAGACCTTTGAAGCCGCCGTCGCCGCTGCGAATGCCGATGCGACGCCAGCGCTATACGCGATGGCCGCGGCCTGGGCCGGCTACGTCCAAGTCAATCGCGACGACTGGGCGGCGATCGCAGACCTGCCCAAGATCGAAGCGCTGCTGCTACGCGTGGTCGAACTCGATCCGCAACATGCGCGAGGTCTGCCCTACGTCTACCTCGGTGTGCTGAACTCGCTGCGCCCGGAAGCCGTCGGCGGCAAGCCGGAGCAGGGGCGCGCCTATTTCGAGCGCGCGATCGCGCTTTCCGATGGACGCAACCTCTACGCCAAGACGCTGATGGCGGAGTTCTACACGCGTCTGGTGTTCGACCAAGACCTGCATGATCGCCTGCTCGGCGAGGTGCTGGCGGCCGACCCGAAGGCGCCTGATTACACGTTGATCAATGTACTGGCGCAGCAACGCGCCAGCGAGCTGCTGGAATCCGGCAAAGACTTCTTCTGAGAACCTGATGATCCGTCTGATCGCTACTGTCGTCGTCACTCTGTCGCTGCTCGCACCCGTGCAGGCGCAATCGCTGAAGATCGCCACGCTGGCGCCGGAGGGCTCGAGCTGGATGCGCGAGCTGCGCACCGCCGCGGCCGAGGTCAAGGCGGGTTCGGAGGGCCGCGTCGATATCCGCTTCTATCCCGGCGGTGTGATGGGCGGCGATGCGGTGGTGATGCGCAAGATGCGCCTCGGCCAGCTGCAAGGGGGCGTGTTGACCTCCAGCGAACTGTCACTGGTCTACCCCGATGCGCCGGTGTACTCGCTGCCTTTCCTGTTCAAGGACGATGCCGAGGTGCAGAAGGCGCGGGCCAAGGTCGACCCGATGCTGGCCAAGGGTTTCGAGCAGCGCGGCTTCAAGATGCTCGGTGTGTCCGGCGTAGGCTTCGCCTACATGATGAGCAACAAGCCGCTGCGCACGCGCGCGGATATGAGTGGCATCAAGCTGTGGATCCCGCAGAACGACCTGATCGCCGAGCGCACCTTCAAGCTTGGCGGCATCAGCCCGATCCCGCTGCCGATTGGCGATGTCTTCACCAGCCTTCAGACCGGCATGATCGACACCGTCGCCAACACCCCCAGCGGTGCGGTCGCGCTGCAGTGGCATAGCCGCATCAATCATATGGTCGACCTGCCGTTGTCGTTTGTTGCCGGCTTCATGGTGGTCGACCTCAAGGCCTTTCAGCGCCTGTCGGCCGCCGACCAGGCGGTGGTCGAGAAGGCTTTCGCGGCGGCGGCGACGCGTATGGATGCTAATGTCCGTCGCGACGACGCCTCGGCACTGGCTGCGATGAAGAAGCAGGGCCTGAAAGTGCAGAAGCTCGATCCGAACGAAGAACAGCGCTGGCGGGAGGTGGGTCGGAAGCTCACCGCCGAGCTGGTGGCCGAGGAGTCGATTTCCGCGGAGATGCTGGCGGCGATGCGCGAAGCGCTCGGCAACGGTTCGCTCTGATGCCCGATGGTGTCCTGCGCTGGCTGCATCGCGGCGAAGACCTGTTGTTGGCCGGGCTGCTGGGGGCATTGCTGCTGCTGGCGGTGACGCAAATCGGGTTGCGGCTGTTCTTCGACAGTGGTCTGGCCTGGGCTGAGCCGATGTCGCGTAGCGGTGTGTTCTGGCTGGCGATGCTGGGTGGTCTGGCGGCGACGCGCAGCGGCAAGCACATCGCCATCGACGCTCTGCCAAGGGTGTTGCCGCCGCTCGGGCGACGGGTGATGTGGGTGGTCGCGCAGCTGTCGGCTTCCGGCGTGTGCGCGTTGCTGGCGTGGCACGGTGCGGGCCTGGTGCGCTTCGAGTTCGAGGCGCCGGTGCCGTGGGTGGCGGGGATTTCGAGCGGCTGGCCGATGATGGTGCTGCCGCTTGGCTTTGCCTTGATGGCTTTGCGTTTTCTTGTTGCGGCCGCCTGCAAGCCGATCGACCCCACGCATGACGAGGGCGAGGCGTGAGCCTGGCGCTCGGTCTGATGCTGATCCTGTTGCTGGCGGCGTGCGGCATGCCTCTGTTTGCGGTGATCGCGGCCGTGGCATTGCTGGGATTCCACACCGCCGGTTACGACTTGATGGCTGTTCCCGTCGAGTTGTATCGCTTGGGCGACATGCCGGGGCTGATCGCGATCCCGCTATTTGCGTTGGCCGGTTACCTGCTGGGTGAGAGCGCTGCGCCCCGGCGACTGGTGCGGCTGTCGAACGCGCTGCTGGGCTGGCTTCCCGGCGGCCTTGCCATCGTCGCGATCGTCGCCTGCGCCTTCTTCACCGCGTTCACCGGCGCGTCCGGCGTCACCATCGTCGCTCTCGGCGCGCTGCTGTACCCGGCGTTGCGCGAGGCCGGCTACAGCGAGCGCTACAGCCTCGGCCTGGTGACCGCCGCCGGCAGCCTCGGGCTGCTGTTCGCGCCTTCGCTGCCGCTGATCCTTTACGGCTTCGTCGCCGGTCAGTTGAATACCACGCCGGCGGTGACGGTCGAGGCGCTGGTCCTCGCCGGCTTGTTGCCGGGCTTGTTGATGATCGCGCTGCTGTCGCTGCACGCGATGCGTGCCGGTTGGTCGCTGCCGCGCGGCCCGCGCTTCGAGCTACGCGAGCTGCTGGCATCATCGCGCGAGGCAGCCTGGGAGCTTCCGTTGCCAGTGCTGGTGTTGGGTGGCATCTACTCCGGCACGCTGGCCGCGAGTGAAGCGGCGGCAGTGACGGCGCTTTACGTGCTGCTGGTCACCGTCGTCATCAAGCGCGAGATCAGCTGGGCCAAGCTGCCGACGGTGATGGCCGAGGCAATGCGCATGGTCGGCGCGATCCTGCTGATCCTGGCTGCTGCGCTGGCGCTGTCGAACTGGCTGATCGACCAGGAAGTGCCGAC
>DASUOA010000051.1:0-2044 GCA_036276895.1 Arenimonas sp.
CCGTACCTGCTGTTCTCGGACTATGCCGGCCAGCTGGCCGACCGCTTCTCGAAACGGTCGGTTCTGATCGTGGTCAAGAGCTTCGAAATCATCGTGATGGTCAGCGCCGTCGCGGCCTTCTGGCTGGCCGACATGCGGGCGTTGCTGGTGGTGGCGTTCTTCATGGGCACCCAGGCCGCGCTCTACAGCCCCGCCAAATACGGCAGCCTGCCGGAGCTGCTGCCGGACCGCGACATCTCGCGCGGCAACGCGCTGATCGAAATGACGACGTTCCTCGCCATCATCCTCGGCAGCGTGCTGGGCGGCCTCATCTACCAGGCATTCCACGACAGGATGCCGATGATCGGCATGATCGAGCTGGTGATCGCCATCGTGGGTACCGCCTGCGCCTTCGGCATCGGGCGGACGCCGCCGGGCCGCGCCGGCCGGCGGTTCTCGTGGAACCCGGTGGGCACCATCGCGCCCGGCCTGCGCATCCTCCATCGCAATCGTCGCCTGTGGCTGACGGTGCTGGGGCTGAGTTACTTCTGGTTCATCGGCGCGCTGGTGCAGAAGCTGTTCTCGGTGTTCGCGGTCGAGACGCTGGGCATCCCCGCGACCGACGGCGTGCCGATCGGTTTGCTCGGCGCGGCGATCGCCGTCGGCATCGGGATCGGCAGCCTGGTGGCAGGCCGCCTTTCCGGCCACAAGGTGGAGCTGGGCCTGGTGCCGATCGGCGCCATCGGAATCGCTGGCGGCGCGCTGGCGCTGGCCTCGATCGAGAGCAGCTATGCCGCGACCATGACCTGCCTTGCACTGCTCGGGTTCTTCGGCGGCTTCTACAGCGTGCCGCTCAACGCCATGCTCCAGCAGAAGGCCGACGAGGACAAGCGTGGCCAGCTCATCGCCGCCAACAACGTGATGAACACGCTTGGCATCCTGCTGGCCGCCGGCGCGATGGTGCTGGCGGGCTTCGTCCATGCCTCGCCCAACCTGATCGCGGCAGTGGCCGGGCTGCTCACGCTGGCGGTGATCGCCTATCTGCTGATCCTGCTGCCGGACTTCCTGATCCGCTTCTGCCTGTGGATGCTGACGCACTCGATCTACCGCATCCGCATCGTGGGTCCGGAGAACGTGCCGCTGAACGGGCCGGCGCTGCTGGTCGCCAACCATCTCTCCTTCATCGACGGGCTGCTGGTCGGCGCCTGCGTGCAGCGTTTCGTGCGCTTCATGGTCTATGCGCCGTTCTTCAAGATGCCGCTGCTGGGCAAGCTGTTCACCCTGATGCGCGCGATCCCGACCGGCGGCGGCGGTGCGCGCGGCGCGCTCGGCGCGATCAAGCGGGCGCGTGAGGAGCTGGCGGCGGGGCACGTCGTCTGCATCTTCGCCGAGGGCGCCATCAGCCGCACCGGCAACATGCTGCCGTTCAAGCGCGGCTTCGAGAAGATCATCGACGGGATCGACGTGCCGGTGATCCCTGTGCACCTCGATCAGGTGTGGGGCAGCATTTTCAGCTTCAAGGAAGGCAGGTTCTTCTGGAAATGGCCGGCGCGCTTCTTCTATCCGGTCACCATCACCTTCGGAGAGCCGCTGCCGGCGGCGGCGCGCGCCTGGGACGTGCGGCAGAAGCTGCTGGAGATGGGCGGCGATGCCTTCCGCCACCGGCGCAAGAAGGCCGACCTGGTGCACCGCCGCTTCGTGACGCAGGCCAAGCGTTCCTGGCGCCGCTTCGCGATGACGGATTCGCTCGGCCAGACCGCGACCTTCGGCCAGGCCCTGACCGGCGCGTTCCTGCTGGCGCGCAGGATCGACCGAACGCTGCCGCCGGAGGGCCGCAATGTCGGCGTGCTGCTGCCGGCGTCGGTCGGCGCGGCCCTGGTGAACATGGGCCTGCTGCTGGCCGGCAAGGTGCCGGTCAACCTCAACTTCACCATCGGGCCGGAGGCGATGCAGGCCGCGATCGACAAGGCCGGCGTCACGCACATCATCGCGGCGCGCCCGTTCCTCGCCAAGGCCAAGCTCGACGAGCGACCCGGCATGGTGTTCGTCGAGGACTTCATGAAGA
>DASUOA010000052.1:0-5715 GCA_036276895.1 Arenimonas sp.
GCATCCTCGCTCAGCACCGTGGCCATCACCACCGGCTCGGGCTGGCTGAAGTCGTGGTAGAGGATGTGCGGGAAATCCAGGGCGCGTGCCAGCGCCTGGGCGAACGCGGTCTTGCGCCGGCCGGCGCTGCCGTCGACATGCAGCACGCGCAGATGCGAGACGTCCGGATGGAACAGGCAGCGCAGCGCGTGCTCGTAGTCTTCGTTGGACTCGAAGCCGTGCTCGGCGAGTTTCAGGCGCAGCGACATGGGTTCACTCCACCGGGGTGCCGAACAACCGATCGCCGGCATCGCCGAGGCCGGGCAGGATGTAGCCGTGTTCGTTCAGGCGCTCATCGATGCCGGCGACATAGATCTCGATGTCGGGATGCTCGCGCTCCAACCGCGCGATGCCTTCCGGTGCGGCGACCAGGAAAAGGCCTTTGATCTGGCGGCAGCCGGCCTGCTTGAGCATGCTGATCGCGGCGCAGGCGCTGCCGCCGGTGGCCAGCATCGGGTCGAGCAGCAAAGCAGTGCGCTCGGCCATGCCCTCGGCCATGCGCGAGTAGTAGGTCTCGGGCTGCAAGGTCTGTTCATTGCGGCGCAGGCCCACAACCGAGACCGGCGCATTCGGGATCATCGCCTGCACGCCAGGCAAAAAGCCCAGCCCCGCGCGCAGGATCGGCACCAGGGTGATGCCGTCGCTGCGGATCTTGCGCACCGTGACCGGGCCGCTCCAGGTATCGACCACGGCGTCTTCCATCGGCAGGTCGCGGGTCGCCTCGTAGGCGAGCAGGGTGCCGATCTCGCCAGCGAACTGGCGGAAGCGGGTCGGCTCCAGCGTGGCGTCGCGCAGGTGGCCGAGCTTGTGCTGCACCAGCGGGTGGGTGAGTTCGACGACTTTCATGCGGCATCCGGCGAGTCTGTTTGCCCTCGAGTTTACGACTGCCGCAGAAAAAGCGAAGGCCGGGTTTCCCCGGCCTTCGCGCGTACCGACGTGTCGCTGCGATCAGGCCGCTTCGGCCTGCGCCTTGCGCGGACCCTTCTGCAGGGCGTTGCGCACGTGGGCGACGATCAGGTCGATCTCGGCACTGCTGATCGCGAAGTGCGGGGTGAAACGCAGCGAGTTGGTGCCGCCATGGATCACGCCGATACCGTGCTCGCGCATGAACTCCTCGGTGCTGTTCTCGCCATAGCACTTGAAGTCCGGATGCAGCTCAGCCGAGAACAGCAGGCCGGTACCTTGCACCTTGGTGATCAGGCCGCCGAGTTCGTCTTTCAGCTTGTTCAACTTGTCCAGCGCTTCCTGGCCGCGCTCGCGGATATTGCGACGCAGCTCCGGCGTCAGCAGGCCAAGCACGGTGGCGGCGATATCCATCGCGCGCGGATTGGCGGTCATGGTGTTGCCGTAGGTGCCCTTGCGGTAGAGCTCGGCGGCGTGCGCATTCACGGCGAGCACCGACAGCGGGTACTGGCCGCCGTTGAGCGCCTTCGAGTACGTCTCCATGTCCGGCGCTTCCTGGCCTTCGAAGCCGGGGTAGTCGACGATCGAGAGCACGCCGTGCGCGCGCAGGCCGGCCTGGATCGAGTCGACCAGCAGCAGGGCGCCGTGCGCCTTGGTCAACTCGCGCGCCGCGGCGTAGAACGCCGGCGGCACCGCGCGGCCGGGGTCACCTTCGCCCATCACCGGCTCGAGGAACATCGCCTCGATGAACCAGTTGTTGGCTTCGGCGTCACGGAAGGCCTGCTGCAGCTGCTCGATCGAGTAGGGCTCGACGGTGATCAGGCTGTCTTCGCCGCGGAAGCTGGCGAGGTGCTGCACATAGGTCTTGCGGGTGGAATCGGAATAGATCGCCGGGCGCTCGGTGCGGCCGTGGAAGGCGCCCTTGACCGCGAGGCGCTTGACGATGCGGCCGGCATGCTTGCCTCCAGCATCGGTATGCAGCTTGGCGTTGACGTCGGCGATGCGGCCGGCCAGCGACACCGACTCGGAGCCCGAGTTCAGCGCCAGGAACTTCGCGAACGGGCAGCCGCCGCGGCTGTGGCCGATTTCCTTACGCAGCGCGCGGTCGATGCGCAGCTGCGACAGCGACGGCGTCATGATGTTGGCCATCACCTGCGGCTTGGCCATGGTGTTGAGCACCGCGGTCGGCGCATGGCCGAAGCCGAGCATGCCGTAGCCGCCGGAGTCATGCAGCACGCGGCCCTTCAGCGTGATGATCCACGGGCCGCGCGCGGCCAGTGCGACATAGGGGCTCACGGCATCGGTGCCGTAGAAGTTCACGAAGCCGGCCTGCACCGCCTGCATCTGCGCCGGCTCATCGAGATCGAGCAGCTCGGCGAACTCGCTCTTGATGGCGTGGTACTCGGCGACAGCCGCCTCGGCAGCGGCGATCAGCTCCGGATAGCGTGGGGCGAGGTCGAGCAAGGTGGCGTCATCGAGGCCGAGGGTGCGGATGCTGCCCGCGTGGCCGCGCAGCGGGGCGAGGATGTCGATCAGGGTCATGGCGTACTCCGGAAGCCGGAAAAGACAAACGCGCGAGACCGGCTCGCGCGCAGTGGATGCGTGAAAAAACAATAACTTAGGGCGAATCTTACCACCGTGCCGGGTGCGGCGTAACCCCCGCCGGCAGCGCGCTGCGATAATGCGCGCCCACCGCGAAGCCGATGCCGGCCCTGCCTTGAAGAAATCCGACTTCCATTACGACCTTCCGCCGGAACTGATCGCCCAGGCTCCGCTGCCCGAGCGCTCGGCCAGCCGCCTGCTGGTGGTGCCGCCGGCGCCGGCGGCGGTCGCCGATCGCGCCGTGCGCGACCTGCCCGAGTTCCTTCGCGCGGGCGATCTGCTGGTGTTCAACGACACCCGGGTGATCCCGGCGCGGCTGTTCGGGCAGAAGGAAACCGGCGGCCGGGTCGAGATCCTGCTCGAACGCATCGGCGGCGCGCATGAAGTGCGGGCGCAGATCGGTGCCAGCAAATCGCCCAAGCCCGGCAGCGGCATCACTCTCGACGAGGGCACTCGCATCACCGTGCTTGGCCGCGAGGGCGAGTTCTACCGCCTGCGCTTCGAGACCGACGAACCGCTGGAGAAAGTGCTGCTGCGCGCCGGCAAGCTGCCGCTGCCGCCCTACATCACCCGCGAGGCCGGCGATGCCGATGCCGATCGCTATCAGACGGTGTTCGCGCGCGAATCCGGCGCGGTCGCGGCACCGACCGCGGGCCTGCATTTCGATGCGGCGCTGCTCGATGCGCTGCGCGCGCGCGGCGTCGAGTTCGGCCATGTCACCTTGCACGTCGGCGCCGGCACCTTCCAGCCGGTGCGCGTCGAGTCCTTGCACGAGCATCAGATGCACAGCGAATGGCTCAATGTCGGGGCCGAGCTGTGCCAACAGATTGCTCGTGTACGCGCGGCGGGTGGCCGCGTCATCGCCGTCGGCACCACGGTCGTGCGTGCGCTCGAGACGGCGCTGGTTGATGGCGTGGTCAAGCCCTTTGCCGGTGACACCAACATCTTCCTGTTTCCCGGGCGCGCGGTGCGTTCGGTCGATGCCCTGCTGACCAATTTCCATCTACCCGAGAGCACCCTGCTGATGCTGGTATCCGCTTTTTCCGGGCGCGAGCGCATCTTCGCCGCTTATGCGCATGCCATCGCGCAGCGTTACCGCTTCTTCTCCTATGGCGATGCCATGCTGCTGTTTCCGCAACAGGAGGCAGCGCGATGAGCCGGATGCGTTTCGAGCGCCTCGGCAACGACGGCATCGCCCGTCGCGGCCGTCTGCATTTCCCGCGTGGCACGGTGGAGACGCCGGCCTTTATGCCGGTCGGCACCTACGGCACGGTCAAGGCGATGCTGCCGGAGTCGCTGCGCGAGATCGGCGCCGAAATCATCCTCGGCAACACCTTCCACCTCTGGCTGCGGCCGGGGATGGAGGTGATCGCCGCGCACCACGGTCTGCATCGCTTCTGCGGCTGGAACGGGCCGATCCTGACCGACTCCGGCGGCTTCCAGGTCTGGTCGCTGGCCAAGCGGCGCAAGATCACCGAAGAGGGCGTGACCTTCGCCGCGCCCACCGATGGCGCCAAGGTCTTCCTCAGTCCGGAAGTCAGCATGCAGATCCAGCGCACGCTCGATTCCGACATCGTGATGATCTTCGACGAGTGCACGCCGTATCCGGCCACCGAACCGGTTGCACGCAAGTCGATGGAGCTGAGCCTGCGTTGGGCCGAGCGCAGCAAGAAGGCGCACGAAGGCAACGACGCGGCGCTGTTCGGCATCGTCCAGGGCGGCACGTATCCCGAACTGCGCGCGCGCTCGGCGGCCGGGCTGATCGACATCGGCTTCGATGGCTATGCGGTCGGTGGCCTCGCCGTGGGCGAGCCGGCCGAGGAGCGCGAGGCGACCTTGGACGCGCTCTGCCCGCAGTTGCCCGATGACAAGCCGCGCTACCTGATGGGTGTCGGCAAGCCCGAGGATATCGTTGAGGCGGTGGCACGCGGCATCGACATGTTCGACTGCGTGATGCCGACCCGCAACGCGCGCAACGGCCACTACTTCACCCGCTTCGGCCAGGTGCGCATCCGCAACGCCCGCTACGAGAAGGACCTGAACCCGATCGAGCCCGGATGCGGCTGTTACACCTGCCGCAGCGGCTACACCCGCAGCTACCTGCGCCATCTCGACCGCTGCAACGAGATCCTGGCCTCGATGCTGGCCACCATCCACAACCTGTACTTCTACCAGCAGCTGATGCGCGACATCCGCGCTGCGATCGAGCACGGCCGGTTCGACGCCTTCCGGGCGCATTTCTACGCGCGGCGCTGGGTCGGGGAGGGGTAAGTCCGGGGTTGTGGCATACTGCCGCGCTTTGAATTTCCCATCCCGACGGCAAACCCATGTCCCTGCTTGATTTCCTGATCTCTCCCGCCGTAGCCCAGGGCGCCGGTGGCGCCGCACAGCCCAGCCCGCTGATGGGCCTGCTGTTCCCGATCCTGCTGCTGGTGGCGATGTTCTTCCTGCTGATCCGGCCGCAGATGAAGCGCGCCAAGGAGCACCGCGAGCTGGTGTCCAAGCTGCAGAAGGGCGACGAGATCATTACCAGCGGCGGCGTCGCCGGTCGCATCGACGACATCGGCGAGCACTTCGTCTCGGTCGAGGTCGCCGACGGCGTGCGCGTCAAGCTGCAGCGCTCTGCGGTTACCGCGGTGCTGCCCAAGGGCACGTTGAAGTCGCTCTGATCCGCCCCCATCCGGTCACTTCACGGCCGCTGCGCGGCCCTTAGCGGTTCATACCATGCTCGAGTTCTCCCGCTGGAAATATGCCTTCGTCGCGCTGGTGCTGCTGTTCAGCGTGTTCTACTCGTTGCCCAACCTGTATCCGCAGGATCCGGCGGTACAGATCACTGCCAATCGCGGTGCCACCGTCGATGCCGCGCTGGAGCAGCGCGTCAAAGCGCTGCTGGACGATGCGGGCTACGCTTACAAGTCGGTGTCGATCGAAAAGAACAGCCTGCTGGTGCGCATGGGCAATGCCGACGAGCAGATCCAGGCCGCTGATCTGGTGCGTCCCGAACTGGGCAACGAGTTCACCGTCGCGCTGAACCTCGCGTCGACGGTGCCGGCTTGGTTGGAGGCGATCTACGCCACGCCGATGCTACTCGGCCTGGACCTGCAGGGCGGCGTGCACTTCCTGATGCAGATCGACCGCGCCGCGGCACTCGACCGCCACTTCGAGGCCTAC